>CAIVAX010000303.1 GCA_903903935.1 uncultured Hyphomicrobiales bacterium
CCGCCTTGCCAGCGGCAAGCTGATTAACAGGCGTATTGGGTTTAGCCTTGATGGTAGGCAGGGATTTCAGATTGCTGAATGTGAGGACTTTCGCATCGGGCAATAATCCTGTCATAGGCGCCTGTCCCAAACTTTGCAAAGGCGAACCGCCAATCGTTCCAATCATCAAATCGGCATCTGCCGGATTGGCAATGGCGACGCGCGGCAATGAACCAAAAATGGAGGCAGGCTGGTCAGCCTCGCCGCGCTGATCGCGTTTGGGCGCATTTGCTGGGGCTGGAGCAGGAGCAGGCACAGCAGCCGGTGTTTGGGCAGGCGCGGCGCCTGTCACTGCCGGGCCAGGCAGATCAGCAGCAGGCAGGCGATCAATCGGAGCGCCTGCATTGGCCTTGTCTTTCATATCTTTTTCAATCTGGCGCCAGCGCACAACATTTTTCTGATGCTGCTCCAGCGTTTCAGCAAACACATGACCGCCTGTGCCATCAGCGACAAAATAGAGGTCCTTGGTCCGGGAGGGATTGGCCGCAGCTTCCAAAGCTGCACGGCCGGGATTAGCAATCGGACCAGGTGGCAAGCCCTCAATGGCATAGGTATTATAGGGTGTGGCTCTCTCAATCTCACTCTTGAGAATGCCGCGACCCAAAGTGCCTTTGCCGCCCACCAGACCATAGACAATGGTGGGATCCGATTGCAGACGCATGCGCTTTTGCAACCGATTGATGTAAACCCCCGCCACACGCGGGCGCTCATCGGCTTTGGCGGTTTCTTTCTCAACGATAGAGGCCAAAGTGATCAGCTCATATTTGGATTTGAGCGGCAGGTCCGCCGCGCGATGTGCCCAGATCTGATCAACCTGCTTGTTCTGATCGTCCTGCATTTTACGCAAGAGATCGTTGCGCGACATATCTCTGGCGAAACGATAGGTCTCGGGAAGCAAGACGCCTTCCTTGGGAAGATCATTGACCTCGCCGGCCAGCAATTCTTCATCCTTGAGGCGCTGCACGATCTGCTCGGTGGTCAAGCCTTCGGGAATTGTCACCGAATGCAGGACTTGTTTGCCAGAGACAAGATTGTCGATCACATCCTTGATGCTGGCGTGGGCTTTAAAAGCATATTCGCCAAAGCGGACATTGGCCCATTTGCCCTGCCCCCAGAGAGTCAGTTTGAACAAAGTCGGACTGTCAATCACACCTTCTTCTTCAAGCTGATCGATGATCTCCAGAACATCTGTGCGCGGGGCGATATAAACAACCTTTTCACCTGGCAATGGACCGGGCTGCGAGATCTGACTCTGTCCAGCCACAAACAAGCTGCCAATGCCAATAAGAGCGACCAGTAGAAAAGACAAAAAGCCGCTGATCGCAGACAAAGTGGGATGACGCTTACTAGCGGGGCGACCTGAAGGCGCGGGCGGGGGTGGCGGCGCAGCCTCGGGCTGCAAAGCCTCATTAGGGCTCTGCACAGCCCTGCGCCGCGAGAAAAGGCAAAACGCCCCTTTTCGGCTGGAGCTAACGGCTCAGTCGTGGAATCAGTCTGAGACCCGTCCATGTGTTACCCGTCCAATTCACCTGATGGAATGCGCAATAAAAAGGTTACTTTATAAGGTAATCAGCATTATAGCAAAAGATCGGCCAGGAGCGGCGGAGGATCCTCAAGGACCCCCAAAATCAAGAAAACCGCTTAAAGATCAATGATGCATTGGTCCCGCCAAAGCCGAAGGAGTTGGACAGAACAGTGTCAATCTTGCGCTTTCTGGCCTGATGGGGAACCAGATCAATCGGCGTCTGGACGGACGGGTTATCCAGGTTCAGCGTTGGCGGGGCGATTTGATCGCGGATTGCCAGAATAGAGAAAATCGCTTCAACAGCACCTGCTGCCCCCAAAAGATGTCCGATCGAGGATTTGGTCGAGGACATGGAGATGGTGCTGGCCGCCTCACCGACCAGACGTTGCACAGCGCCCAGTTCGATCTCATCCCCCAAAGGCGTGGATGTGCCGTGAGCATTGATGTAA
>CAIVAX010000304.1 GCA_903903935.1 uncultured Hyphomicrobiales bacterium
GCCCGCGTTTACGAGACGGGAGGCTTACGCTTGCGCTATCCCAAATCTCCTGATGGCTGTGAGGCTATTATCATCAATACAGGTGGTGGCATTGTGGGCGGTGATCAGGCCCGCATGACTTTTGAAGCAGGCCCGCATTCCCATGTGATTTTAAGTACGCAGGCAGCCGAAAAGATCTATCGCGCCCAAACGCAAACTCTCTCTGACCAAGCGCGCATTGATGTTGAGCTGACTTTGCGTCAGGGTTCGCGTCTGGAATGGCTGCCGCAGGAGACAATTCTGTTTCATCAATCATCTCTCAAGCGCAGTCTGAGCGTGCATATGGAAGCGGACGCCAGTCTGACTTTGCTCGAGAGCACTTTGTTTGGCCGTCTGGCTATGGGCGAGAGCCATGTGGACTGCGCCTTTCAAGATCGCTGGCGCATTCATCGCGAGGGATCTTTAATCTTTGCCGATGATCTTCGCCTGCAGGGCAAGAGTGCGGACCTTCTCGCTCGCAAGGCGGCAGGATCTGGCGCAAGGGCCATTGCAACACTTCTCCATGTGGCAAAAGATGCCGAAAGCCGCTGCGATGATCTCAGAGCGCATTTGCAGGCTTGCAGCTGTCATTGGGGCGTGAGTGCGTGGAACGGATTTGCGCTCATTCGTCTGGCAGCATCTGAGCCGGATGGTTTGCGCCGCACGCTTGTTGATCTCATGCGACATCTGCGGGGATGCGAAGCCCCGCGTGTCTGGAATTAATGATTAAGAGGATAGAGCCATGAATTTGACCCCGCGCGAGAAAGATAAATTGCTCATCGCAATGGCCGCCAATGTTGCTCGTCGTCGCCTCGAGCGCGGCGTTAAACTCAATCATCCCGAAGCCATTGCGCTGATCACGGATTTTGTTGTTGAGGGCGCGCGCGATGGCCGTTCTGTAGCTGAACTCATGGAGGCGGGCGCTCATGTGATCAGTGCCGAGCATGTGATGGAGGGCATTGCCGAGATGATTCATGACATACAGATCGAAGCAACCTTTCCCGATGGTACAAAGCTGGTGACAGTGCATCAGCCCATTCGCCAATCCAACTCTTCACTCATTCCCGGTGAGGTCATGCCGCAAGCAGGCGATCTCATCTTGAATGAGGGCCGCGAGTCAATCGTGCTCACTGTTGCCAATACGGGCGATCGTCCCATTCAGGTTGGCTCCCATTATCATTTCTTTGAGACCACTCAGGCGCTGCACTTTGATCGCAGCAAGGCGCGTGGCATGCGGCTCGATATAGCCGCTGGCACAGCCGTTCGGTTTGAGCCGGGACAAAAGCGTGAGATTGCACTCATCGCGCTTTTGGGACGTCGCGAAGTCTACGGCTTTCAGCAAGCCATTATGGGCAAGCTCTGAAGGGAGATCATCATCATGGCTATTAAATTCTCCCGCGCCGCTTATGCGGATATGTTCGGCCCCACGACAGGCGATAAGGTCCGTCTGGCGGACACAGCTTTGCGCATCGAGATTGAAAAAGATTTCACCATTTATGGCGAAGAGGTAAAATTTGGCGGCGGCAAAGTCATCCGTGATGGCATGGGCCAATCGCAAGCCACGCGCGCCGATGGCGCCATGGATACAGTGATCACCAATGCGATTGTAATTGATCATTGGGGCATTGTGAAAGCCGATGTCGGTCTGCGCGATGGGCTGATTGTCAAGATCGGCAAGTCGGGCAATCCTGAAATTCAGCCCGGTGTTGATATTCTCATTGGTCCGGGCACAGAGATCATTGCCGGTGAAGGCAAGATTCTAACCGCTGGTGGCTTTGATACGCATATTCACTTCATCTGTCCGCAGCAGATTGAAGAGGCCTTGATGTCCGGTGTCACCTCCATGCTGGGCGGCGGCACAGGTCCTGCGACAGGCACGTTCGCAACCACATGCACGCCCGGTCCCTGGCATTTAGCACGCATGATCGAAGCGGCCGATGGCTTTGCAATGAATTTGGGGTTTGCTGGCAAGGGCAATGCCTCAACACCGCAAGGCTTGGTGGAACAGATTGAAGGCGGCGCCTGCGCGCTCAAGCTGCATGAAGATTGGGGCACAACGCCCGCTGCCATTGATAATTGCCTGTCAGTTGCCGATGATCATGACATTCAAGTGATGATCCATACTGATACGCTCAATGAAAGCGGCTTTGTGCAAGATACGATCAAAGCCTTTAAAGGGCGCACCATTCATGCCTTTCATACAGAGGGGGCCGGTGGTGGCCATGCACCTGATATTATCAGCGTCGCTTCGCTCGAAAATGTTTTGCCGTCCTCCACCAACCCAACCCGGCCGTTCACCCGCAATACGCTCGATGAGCATCTGGATATGTTGATGGTCTGCCATCATCTCGATTCCTCTATTCCTGAGGATTTGGCTTTTGCAGAATCGCGCATTCGCAAAGAAACCATTGCGGCTGAGGATATTCTGCATGATCTGGGTGCCTTGTCGATGATGAGCTCGGATTCGCAAGCCATGGGCCGCGTGGGCGAGGTGATCATTCGCACATGGCAGACAGCAGATAAAATGCGCCGTCAGCGCGGCCCTCTGTCTGAGGAAACGGGCGATAATGATAATGCGCGCGTGAAGCGCTATATCGCCAAATACACAATCAACCCGGCCATTGCGCATGGCGTATCCAAAGTGATTGGCTCGATTGAGCAAGGCAAAATAGCCGATCTTGTTTTGTGGTCGCCGGCTTTCTTTGGTGTCAAGCCGGATTTGATCATCAAGGGTGGTGTGATTGCCGCCGCGCCCATGGGTGATCCCAATGCCTCGATCCCCACGCCTCAGCCCGTGCATTATCGCCCCATGTTTGCCAGCTTTGGCAGCGCGCTTGCGCGCACCTCTGTCACCTTCGTTTCGCAAACTTCGCTGGATAAGGGATTGGTGCAAAAGCTGCGGGTCAGCAAATCATTGGTGGGTGTTGCCAATACACGGGGCCAGATTTCAAAATCATCGATGATTCATAATGGCGCAACACCCAATATCAAAGTTGATCCTGAAACCTATCAGGTGACGATTGATGGCCAGCTCCTCACCTGTGAGCCTGCCGATGTTTTGCCTATGGCCCAGCGCTATTTCATGTTTTGATCAAATCATGTCCGCTGTTCCAGATCATGTTCTTTTTCTGTGGCTCTCGCCAGCCTTTCCCATAGGCTCTTTTGCTTATAGCCATGGCTTGGAATGGGCCGTCGCCTCTGAGGCAATTGTCACGCCTGAGGATTTGTTCGAGTGGATCGCAACGCTGATTCAACATGGTTCGGGTCGCAACGATCTTCTGCTGCTGGCATCGAGCTTTCGTGCCATGCAAGAGGGAGATGAGCAGCTCGCGCAAGAGATCAATCAATTGGCTTTGGCTCTCTCGCCCTCACGCGAGCGCCGTCTTGAAACAGTCTCGCAAGGCAATGCGTTCATCAAAGCTATTCAGGATGCTTGGCCGCATGAACATTTGCCGCTTTGGCTCAAAATGGGCGAAGATCTTACCAAGGGCGAAGAGCTTTCCTATCCCGTGGCGGTGGCCATAGCTGCCAGTGTGCACGGATTAGCTCTTCAAGCCGTGCTGGATCATTTCATCATGGCCTATGTCGCCAATCTTATCTCGGCTGCCACACGTTTGAGTGTGATAGGCCAGACGCAGGGCCAAAAGCTCTTATCGGCTCTTATGCCTGCGATGCAGACACAAGTGAATGCCGCGCTCGAAGGCTCGCTCGATGATCTGGGCGGGTTCTCCCTGTGTTCAGATATCGCCTCCATGCAACATGAAACTCAATATTCAAGGATGTTCCGCTCATGAGCACACAACACAATGGCCCCTTCCGTGTCGGCATTGGTGGTCCTGTTGGATCGGGCAAGACAGCTTTGATGGAGCAATTGTGTAAGAGCTTTCGCACGCGCTATGATATTGCGGCCATCACCAATGATATTTTTACCAAAGAAGATGCCCGCCTCCTCACCGTCGCGGGGGCTTTGCCGCCTGAGCGCATTCTAGGTGTTGAGACTGGTGGTTGCCCGCATACGGCCATTCGCGAAGATGCCTCCATCAATCTGGCTGCTGTGCAGCAAATGTGCCGCAGCTTTCCCAATCTTGATTTGATCTTGATTGAATCGGGTGGCGATAATCTGGCAGCAACCTTCTCGCCAGAACTCGCCGATATTACCATCTATGTGATCGATGTCTCGGGGGGTGAAAAAATTCCGCGCAAAGGTGGCCCCGGCATTACCCGTTCGGATCTTTTAGTGATCAATAAAACCGATCTTGCCCCCTATGTGGGCGCCTCCTTAGAGGTGATGGAGACCGATGCCCGCACCCAGCGCAAGCAGCGCCCCTTTGTCATGACCAATATGAAAACGGGGCAGGGGCTTGATGTGATCTTGCGCTTTATCGAGACAGCCGGCGGGCTTAAAGAAGCATCGGCCGCCTGAGCCCCAGCCCATCGGCCTGAGTGGCAATCCCCATTTGTTTTGCTATAATGAGTGGCAATTTCAGGGGAGGGCTCCTTGCGTTATCGGCTTTGCCTTGCAGTGTTGGGCTGGTTCTTGGTGCAGGCCCTGCTGGTCCCAGCCTCGCTTTTGGCGCAAACTCTGGCGCAAAAGGGTGACTTGCGCTGGATTGTTTTGGCCAGTCGGTTGTATCTCAATGAGGCGATTGGCCTTGCCCGTTATTATAACGGGAAAGTCCTGCAAGCCAATAATGGCTGGTATGCCATTGTCAAAGATCCCATCTCCGTGCGCGATCAAAACGCGACGCGCCAAGCTCTGCTAAAGCAAAATGATTATCCCTCTGATTTTCTCTTCTCGCGCGGCGATGGCTATCAGCGCATTGTCTGGCAGAAGGACAATCCCATTTTGGCTGAGGGGGTTTTCAACAAGACCAAAACTGTGAATGTGCAATCAGGCGCTGTGCGGGTGACTGCGGGTCCGCAAAAGAAAAAGAATAAAACATCGCTCTTTGTCCAAATCGCTCAACAAGGCAAAAATGTGCTGCGGATAGATTTGAATGATGAGGATGATGAGCTTGATCTCAACTTCGATGCCGAAATTAAAATCGTGCAACTCGATAAATCCAGCCCTGTGCCTCAAGTTGTGATCACCACATATACAGGCGGCGCGCATTGCTGCACGCAAACTCTGATCGCCGGCCTGCAAGCCAATGGTACATGGTCGCGGCTTGAGGCGCCTATGCTCGATGGCTCTGGATTTAGCTTCTCTGATCTTGATGGTGATGGCGAAAGCGAATTGATCGCGGTCGATCAATCTTTTCTTTATGCCTTCGCCTCTTATGCTGAATCCTATTCACCCTCGCAAATCTGGAAATACCGCGAGGGTCAGATCAAAAATCTCTCAAGCGAGTCTCGCTTTCAAGATTATTATCTCCAGCAAGTCTTCATGTTTGAATATTCTGCGCAAAAGGAACCGGATCTGTGGCACAATAACGGCTTTCTTGCTGGCTGGGTGGGCGCCAAGGCACGCGCCGGTCAGGGCGATGAGGCGTGGGCCCGCATGGTCAAGACCTATGACACAGAGTCAGATTGGATCTTGAGTGAGTGCAAAGTGGCTTTGCAAAATGGTCTTTGTCCAAAGGGTCAGGATCTGAAACTTGATTTTCCAACCGCGCTGACAAAACATTTACTAGAAAATGATTATCAATTGGTGCTGAACAAACCAGCTGTATCCTTGCCGCCAACGCCAGCTGTAGCTGCTCCTCCTCTCAAAGAGGATCGCTCGCCTGTCAATGCGGGAACGGGCCTCTTCATTTCAGCCGATGGCTTAATCCTGACCAATGCGCGCCTGGCCTCGACCTGTCCTGTTTTGGTTGTCACGCGCGCGGGGCAACCCTCGTTTGTAGGATCGCTCATCGCCGAAGATAAAGAGCTCGATCTGGCGGTGATCAAAACCTCGGCCAAGCCCGTCAGCTGGGGCGAGCTTCGGTTGAATGTCCGGCAGAGTGAAGCTGTGTATGCCTTTGGCTATCCTTTGTCTGGAATTGTCGACTCGCGCAGCAATTTCAGCTCTGCATCGGTCATCGCTTTGAATGGCGCTCAAGGCGATGCCAAATTCTTCCAGATCTCTGCTGCGCTGCGCGCCGGGCAGGGTGGTGGACCTGTGATGGATCAAGCCGGCAATGTGGTAGGGCTGATGAGCGCTGCCTTGCAGCCCATCAGTGCACGTGAAATCAGCCGCTTTCTCGAGGCGCAAGGTCTCGTGCCTGCCAAAGGATCTGCCTCTGCGCCTATGAGTGCCGATGATCTCTACCGCAAATCAAAAGAGATGAGCGTGATGATCGGCTGTCCGCGCTGAGAGCGATCAGTCTCACCCTGATTGTGTTTTCACGCATCTGCGATTAGATCCAAAAGTCTGAAATAATCTAGCTGAACCAAATATTATTCTGGGGGAAGAGATGAGCGAAGAAGTCCTGATCGCACGGCGTGGTGAAATCCTCGATATAACGCTCAATGCTCCCGAGCGTGGCAATGCCGCCTCAGATGCGATGGCGATCCGCTTGGGCGATATTTTAGAGGCTGAGACGCAAGCGCGTTGTATCATTCTTCGCGGGGCAGGAGATGATTTTTGTACCGGCCGTGCCTCTGGCCCGCCGCCTCAGCCTCTGCCCGATGCGCATCAATTGCGGGTCATGCATGATATTGTGTTTCGCGCTTATGGTGCGGTGAGAAAATCACCTGCGCCCGTCATCGCGCTCATTCAGGGCCGCGCCTTGGGTTTTGGCTGCGCCCTTGCTGCAGTGGCCGATATCACGATTGCCTCGCAGCGGGCAACATTTCAAGTGCCGGAGTTCGCACATAACATCATGCCCACTATGGTTATGTCCTCGATGATTGATCGCCTGTCGCTCAAAGCGATCATGTATCTGGTCTATACCTCCAAAATCATTGGCGCTGAGCAGGCCCTGTCGCTGGGTCTGGTCAATGAAATTGTTGCGCCCGATCAGCTTGAATCAGCTGCCGAGGCGCTCTGCGCAAGCCTGCTCAAAGCCTCACGTCCAGCGGTCTTTGGCGTCAAGGAATATGCGATGCAGGCGCAAGGGGCCGATATTGCAACCGCCGTCTCATATGCGCGCAGCCTTCATGCTCTGGTCAATACATCATCGGATCTGCGCGCCAATTTCAAAAAGCCCTGATCAGGTGGCGCTCTTTGGTGAGTTCACATGCGCGGGCTCAGCTCATGCCTCTGCGGCCAAAGCCTGACGCAGAGCATCTCGGCGGGCGGCTTTGTAAATATCGCTATAATCGCGCCGCCCCAATGGCCCTTGTTCAATTTCAAGGCAGACGAAAACCGGGCCCTGCATCTGCATCAAGACTGGCAGACGCGCCGCAAAGCTTGTCAGCTCCGTGATCGTTTCGGCATGGGCATAGCGGGCAGAGCGGGCCAGCCCTTCAAAGTCGACATCCTGATTAGGAATAGGATGGCCGCCATTGGCCTCATAGCTCTCATTCTTGAAAACGAAGTGCAGAAAATTCCGCGGCGCCACTTTGCCAATTGTCACGAGTGAGCTCAAATTCATCAGCAGGCTGCCGTCTCCATCGAGCACAATGATCTTGCGCTCTGGTCGCGCCAAGGCAAGCCCAAGGC
>CAIVAX010000305.1 GCA_903903935.1 uncultured Hyphomicrobiales bacterium
ATATCATTCCCCAAGGCATTCCGCCTCATCGTGAATATACCTCGACCCGCCTGCAGGTGCAGGCCAATGCCTATAATACCAATCTGATCAAAAAGGCCGATCTGCCCAAGAGCTGGGCTGACCTGACCGACCCCAAATGGAAGGGCAAATTGGGCGCCGAATCAGATGATGGCGATTGGTTCGGCACGGTTATCAAATCGATGAAAGACCCCAATGGCCTTGATCTGTTCCGCAAGATCGCCAGCACCAATGGCGTGTCGATGCGCAAGGGCCATACTTTATTGGCCAATCTGACCGCCTCGGGCGAAGTGCCCCTCAGCATTGCCATTTACGAATATAAGATCCAGCAAATGAAACTTGCGGGCGCGCCGGTCGATTTCTTCTATCTCGACCCGCTTGTGGTGCATCCGGTGGGCATTGGCATTGCCAAACGCGCCCCCCACCCCAATACCGCCGCTCTTTTCTTTGACTTTATCCTCTCAGATGGGCAGAAGCTTTATCTCGAACAGCAATCCTATCCCTCCAACATTAAGGTCAAGCCCCTGCCGCAAGGTATTGAGCTCCACTTCATTGACTTTTCCAAGGCTTTGGACGAACAGGATAGCTGGCAAAAGACTTTCAAGGATATTTTCAACTCCAAGCCGCGCTGAGCGCTTGGAGCAGAGGAGATTAAAATGGCGGATGACATCAAGGACGCTGGCGTTGGACACAATAGCGGTGTCGAACATCAAGAAGAAGTCGTCTGGGAACGCTGGACCAAAAAACGCGTTTTCGTGCGCGCGCTTGAAGGCACCTATGGCGAGCTGGTGCGTGAATTATTCACCCAGCCGCGCGTCTATTCCACCAAGGATCACAAATGGAAGGGCGGCCCCGGCTTTTATGGCAAAAAGGTCATCAATCCCCAGGCCGTGAAAGTGGCGCAGTCAATTGAAACGCACGTCGAAGTCTTCGCACCCGGCGGCTATGGCCAAAAGCATGGCCATATGAACAGCGCTGTCTTCTTCGTGCTCAAGGGCAAGGGCCATGATGTGCATGATGGTCGCCGTCTCGATTGGGAAGCGGGTGATGCTTTGATCGTCGAAAATGCCTGCGTGCATCAGCATTTCTCCGATGACCTCGATGATGAATGCATCACACTGGTGATGAAGGCCAAGCCGCTCTTCTTGTTCATGCATATGCTGTTTCAAAAAGTGTCGGAATGGCCCACCAAAGAAGCAACGCCCAAGCAGGCCGCCTATCGCCCACCTGCGGATCTCTGATCCCAAAGCGATGGAAAGAGACACAAGCCCGGCCACGTGCCGGGCTTTTTCTTTCCCCACCGATAGACCCACAGGCTTGCACTGGTTAGACTGGCCAGAAGAGCATTTAAAAACTGCGGGGGAAGCATGATTGAGAAAATTCGCGTTGCGTTTCTCATTGGCGATTATCCTGAGCCAGAGCGGCTGCGACGCGAAAAGGTCGCGCTCTCTTATGCCAATGGGCAAATCGACGTCGGGATTATTTCTGTTGCGACCACCGCCTATAATCGCGGCAATTCACCCGCTGAATTGCAATTGGTTGTCCCCGCTTTCATTGATGCTTTTCGACAGGCCGAGGCTGAGGGCTATCATGCCGCTGTGCCTTTGGGCACTTTGGATCTAGCCGTGGATGCGGCGCGCTCCGTTGTTGATATTCCCATCATTGGCCCGGCCGAAGCCATGCTGCATATTGCCAGCCTTTTGGGCAATCGCTTTGGCATTCTCGTCTATTCAGAGACCTCGCTCGTTTTATGTCGGCGGATCGTCAAACAATATGACATGACCAGCAAAATTGTCGGATGGAAAAAGAGCGGCTTTCATCTGCCCGATATCATTGGCAATCGCGATCAGTTTTTGACAAACTTTGTCGCCCATGCGCGCGAATTGGTTGAGGAGCATGATGCCGATGTGATCCTGCCCATGGGCATTACGCAATGCCCCGTGCATGTGGATCCCAATTGGCTGTCCGATCAGCTGGGCGTGCCTGTTGTCGAGGGCATTGGTGCGCCCATTCGTCTGGCAGCTTTGCTCGTGGGCTTGAATTTGCGCCATAGCCGCAAACATTGGCCCCGCTCGCCGCTGTTTCCAAAACACGCACCAGCGCTTTAAACATCAATCAGCAGGCGACATTCTCCCAGACCCGTGATCTCGGCAATCACCTCATTGCGGCCGGAAACAAGAGGCGGCAAATTGAGCGTGCCTGTGGTGATGAATTGCCCCGCCTTGAGCCCGTTGAGATGATCACCCTGCTGGTTAGCCCAAGCCAAAACCGGAATGAGAGGATCCCCCATTTGATGGCCGCCCATCGCATCATGCGCGAGCGTGCCATTCAACCACAGACGTGAGCGCAGATGCGACAGATCAAGCGCGGCAAACTCGCTTACGCCCGCACTGACCACATAGCCGGCTTGATTGAAGTTATCCGCCACACGCGCCAGAAACGGCACTGGCGTGACATCAACAAAACGACTGGCGACAAGTTCAATGCCGGTGAACACGCTGGCGGTGGCTGCTAAAATCTCCTCACGCCGATAAGGCTTGTGCGGGCGTGCTGGCAGATCATGCCCCAAGCGCAAGGCAATCTCCACTTCCACTTTGACGCCAGAGCCGGAGGCCAAATGCCACTGCCCGCCTGATTGACGTTGATTGGCAGCAAAAATCGGCGCGCCAAAGACAAGTTCCGTGCCGTCTTGAAACCCGCATTTCCAACCCGCCACCTCGGCTTGCAGAGCCCGCGCCACTTCGCCCTGAATGGCAAAAGCGTCTTGCAATGTGGAGGGGGCAAGATCAGCCGACCAATGCGCGCGCGTGTGAGATTGATAGGCGTTGATCAAAGTTGCAGACAAAGCATGAGACATGAATACTCCGCATCAGGCAAGAGAGAGACTCAAAGAGTGAGAGACTCAAAGAAAGAGAGTGTGAAGCGATCTGTGCGTGTTTGACAAGCCAGAGGCAAGTGCTGACTCTCGCCTTTCTTGCCTGCTGAGCAACCTTCACTGATTCGCACCTTAAGCCTAGCAAGCACATGCCAGTTGAGACCCAATGACTGATCTTGATCCCACCCATGGCCTGACACTCATCACCGGCGCTTCAAATGGCATTGGCGCCGAATTGGCGCGCATTTTTGCCCGCAATGGCCATAGGCTCTTTCTGACCGGGCGCGATGCGAACCGCTTAGAGGCTTTGGCCGATGAAATCGCGCTGAGCCGGCGCGAGCGCCCGCTCACTCTCGCCCTTGATTTGACCCTGCCCGATGCGCTGCCCCAGCTCCTTGCCGCCTTGGCGCACAGCGGCGAGCGCTGTGCCATCCTTGTCAATAATGCCGGCTATGGACAGGCGGGGCGCCTGAACCAAGCAAAAGCGGCCGATCAGATCGGTATCATCACTCTCAACATCAAAGTGCTCACCGAACTCACTCTGCATCTCTTGCCGCAGATTATCGCGGCGCGCGGAGCCATTCTCAATGTGGCCTCAACGGCGGCCTTTTTCTCCGGCCCGGGCATGGCGGTCTATTATGCCTCCAAAGCCTATGTGCGCTCTTTGAGCGATGCCATGCATTATGAGCTGGCTGGCCATCAGGTGCGCGTCACCACTCTGTGCCCCGGACCGACCCAGACTGGCTTTGCCGAGCGGGCGGGCATTGATGGCCCCTTGTTCAAGCTGATGCGCCCCATGGCCGCCAGCTATGTGGCGCAAGCCGGCTATGCGGGCCTCGTGATGGGAAAAAGATTAGTAATTCCAGGCCTTTCAAACAAAGCGAGCTTTCTCCTGTCGCATATCGTCCCGCGGTCCTGGAGCATGCCGCTCATCGCCTGGTTGCAGGACAAGCGGCAGGCGTGATCCCTGCCTTGATAAAGATAGAGCGGAAACCTTCTGGAAAGGCTTGTGCGACAAGATTATCACTTGAAAAATCGCTTCAGGCCTGATCGACTGCCCCCATGCTCGTTCAAGATTCAGTTTCTACTGACAAGCCGAAAATCCTCGTGGTGCTCCACCAAGAGCATTCAACCCCCGGCCGTGTCGGCAGGATTCTGCAATCTATGGGCTATGAGCTGGATATTCGCCGCCCGCGCTTTGGCTGCCCGCTGCCCAAAACCATGGATGATCATGCCGCCGCAGTGATCTTTGGCGGGCCGATGAGCGCCAATGATGAAGATGATTTCGTCAAACAGGAAATTGATTGGATCGCCACACCGCTGAAAGCCAACAAACCCTATTTGGGAATTTGCTTGGGCGGGCAAATGATGGCGCGCCATTTGGGTGCCCGCGTCTATCGCCATCCTGAGAAAAGGGTCGAGATTGGCTATTATCCGATCAAGCCAACCGAACATGGCGAAAAAATCTGCGATGCGACTTTCCCCTGCCATGTCTATCAATGGCATTCAGAGGGCTTTGACCTGCCCACCGGCGCTGTTCTTCTGGCCGAGGGCCAGCATTTTCCCGTGCAAGCGATGCGCTATGGCCCTTCAGCCTATGGCATTCAATTTCACCCCGATGTCACTTATGCGATGATCTGTCGCTGGTCGGTGCGGGCTGATCATCGCTTAGGTGAACCGGGCGCACAGCCTGCCCATGTGCAACGCGCCTGCTGGCATCAATATGATCGGGCATTTGATGTCTGGAGCCATCAATTTCTCGATCGTTGGCTGAGCTCAGCAGAGCCGCTTACTCGGTAAGCACCAAAGCCCAGAAGACATGATATTTTGAGCCCGGCACATAGGCCGTGGCTATGCCCATGCGCCGCACTCCTGGATCCAGCATATTGGCATTATGGGGCGGCGATTGTCGCCATCCTGAAAAGGCCTCGGCCAAAGTATGATAGCCCGCTGAGACATTTTCGACAGCATGACGGCGCGTCAGCTGGGCTCCTTTTAAGCGCTGCGCCAGAGGACTGCCCTGCAAATCAGGCTTGGCCTTGCGCGCCATCTCCTGCACTTGCGCTTGCGCCAGACGCTGTAAATCTGGATCAACACTAAGAGCGGGCAGGCCTTTGCCGGTGCGATAGATTGAAAACAAATCCCGCGCGGCAATGGGATCAATCTGCGCCTCGGCCCGATCCAGCGGCTGATAAAAACTAGGCTGCACAGAAGAGGAGGTGCCAGAGGTGGGCGCGCCCGCACAGCCTGCCAGCGACAAACCCAATAAAGATCCCAGCAGTGCACAAGAAAAAGCCGAAGCCATAATCAATCCCATCTCATGTCTAGTGGTGAGAGCGCAAATTATTTGCGCGGCACACCCGGTTCAGGCGGATCATCCTTCGCTTTCATGCCCAGCTTTGCCATGGCTTTGTGAATGGCAAAATGCAAATCGCTTTTGACCCGCCCCGCGATTTCCACATCAGCAACAAAGC
>CAIVAX010000306.1 GCA_903903935.1 uncultured Hyphomicrobiales bacterium
AGTCGCCTCACCGCCGTGCAATCTGGCAATGCGCCGCACCAGCGCGAGGCCAAGCCCGGTGCCGGGCGTATCGCGGCGGGCCCGGTGAAAGGGCTCGAAAATCTTCTCGCTCTCGCCAGCCGCTATGCCTTGGCCCTGATCGCTTACATCGATCTGAGCTGCGTTCTGGAGACTAGTAATCTGCACATGCACTGGCGGCTGGCCATGCACCTGCGCATTATCAAGAAGGTTGCGGATGAGCCGCCGCAGCAATTTGGCATCACCCATTACCTCTGCGCTCTCGCCTGTAACCTCAACCTGTTCGAAATGAGAGGCCTCTTCAGCACAAAGAGCAAGGAGATCGATCTTTTCAGGTGCCTCAATCTGATGCAGCGCCTCAACCCGGCTTGTGGTCAAAAGGCTTTCGATCAGCTCTTCCAATTCGATGAGATCCTTGCGAATGGCGTGTGTATAGCGCGCATCGCCAGTGTCTTCGAACAAGGTCAGAGCCAGACGCAGGCGAGAAAGAGGCGTGCGCAATTCATGCGATGTATTGGCTAATAAAAGCCGCTGCGAGGCGACAAGCGCTTGAATGCGTTCTGCCGCGCGATTAAAGCTGATCGCTAATTGCGCCACTTCATCTTCGCCCTCGACAATCACGCGCGTGTTAAGATCACCTCGTCCTAAGGTTTCTACACCGAGCTGCAAGCGCTCAATGCGGCCAGTCAGGCCGCGCACGAAGGGGTAAGAAATCACAGCGATGAGCACGGCAATCGCTAACAAGATCAAGCCAAAGCGCCAGGCTGAACCACCCATATGGGAAACAAAGCGCACTATCAGAATGCGATTGTCTGAAAGGACGAAACTGCGCAGACGACCAAATCCCATTCCCTGCATATGTTCAGCGCCATTGGCCTGTCCCAAGGGAAGCGGCGGGCCTGAATTAGCCAGCCGCTGACCATTGTTTTCAAACAGACTGACATCTGCGCCCAGCTCTTCACTCAATTGCATGAGAGTTTGACGAATCTGCGCCTCGCTTTGATCGCGTTTGGACAGGGAGCTAACTAGGGCAGGCGGTATTTGATCAAGATCGTATCCACGCTGGCCCATAGGGCCCATATCAGGAAAGATCTGAAAGAAGAGGATGACGCAGGCCACTGTGGCAATTAAGCTCACCAGCAAGATCACATAGATGGAGCGATATAAACGTCTCATCACTCTCTTCCGTTACTCTTGCGATTTGGCAAAGACATAACCTGATCCGCGCACCGTGATCAGGCGTTTGGGATGTTTGGGATCAACTTCAATGGCCGAGCGAATGCGCGAAATATGCACATCAATCGAGCGGTCGAAAGGATCCAGCTTGTCATTCTTAACAAGATCCATCAATGTTTCGCGCGAGAGCACACGGCCGGCTTTGTGTGCCAATGTCACCAGAATATTGAATTGATGCGATGTCAAAACACATGGTTTGCCATCGAGTCGCGCTTGTCTGGCATCAAGATCAATCTCGAGTTGACCAAAGTGGAGAAGAGAGCTCCGCGCTGCGGAATCTCTGCGTCGCATGAGGGCGCGAATACGTGCCAGCAATTCGCGCGGTTCAAAAGGCTTTGGTAGATAATCATCAGCGCCCAATTCAAGTCCAATAATCCGATCCATGGGCTCGCCACGTGCGGTCAGCATGAGAATAGGCAGCTGCGATGTGTCGCGCAGGCTCCGGCATAGATCAAGCCCATCCATATCCGGCAAGGTCAAGTCGAGAAGAAGCAGATCAAAATCATGTTTCTTGATCAGGGCAAGACCGCTGGCGCCTGTTTTGGCAATCGTGACCTCAAGGCCGGAATTGCCAAGATAGGTTTGTACCATCTCGCCCAATCGCGGATCATCTTCAATATAAAGGATCGACAATGTCATGCGATCAAACTAACCCGAATATGTGTTCAAGGGGTAATCCCCCCTGAAAATAATCGGGTTTGAAAGTAGAATTTTCTCGGCGTGATCTGCGAGGAGATTTTGGATGAAGATTGGCAGATTTGGTGAACCC
>CAIVAX010000307.1 GCA_903903935.1 uncultured Hyphomicrobiales bacterium
CCAGCATATTGCCGATCACGCCGGTTGCGCGCTTCTTGCGGCCAATGCGCCAGAGCCAAACTTTCTGCAGGGATTAAAGGCCATTCGTGGCCAGCATGTGTTGATTCTGCGGGCCGGTCTTATTCCTGACTCTGGTTTTGCCGATGAACTGGCCGATTGTTTGGTCGAGCGTGTGGGCACATGTATCATGCGCGAACAACCGCAGACGATTGTGCAACGCCTGCTGCCAAACGTGGCACCTGTTGGCGGTTTATTGGTAAGCAAGGATTTGCTGCTTCAGCATGCTGACAAAGTCAGACGCCAGGTTGATCTTGGCACTCTAATGCGCGTGGTGAGCCCTAAAAGAGTTTTACGGGCCAGATTGCGCCGCGCGCAATAGAGCCTCAGCCTTTGAGCTTGCCGCGTTTGAGATGTTCATCCAGCCGCGGCATGATTTCGACAAAATTGCAGGGCCGATAGCGATAATCCAATTGCTGCGCCAAAATCCCATCCCATGCATCTTTGCAAGCGCCGGGGGATCCCGGCAGTCCAAACACAAAAGTTGTTCCAATCAATCCGGCCGTGGCGCGCGATTGAATGGTGGATGTGCCAATTTTAGCAAAGCTGATCTGATGAAAGACGATGGAAAATCCATCCATATGTTTATCGAACAAGGGCTCCAACGCCTCGGGCGTCACATCGCGTCCCGTAAAACCTGTGCCGCCGGTTGTCAGAATAACATCCACGCCCGCATCTCCAACCCAAGCTTTGACTTGCGATTGAATGGCGCTGACATCATCGGTGACAATGGCGCGTGCGGCCAGATGATGTCCCGCCTCTTGCAGACGCGCCACTAAAGTATCTCCCGATCGATCATCCTTGATTGCGCGCGTATCCGAGACAGTCAGAACAGCAATATTGAGAGGAACAAAACTAAGGCTTTCATCTATGCCGGGCATGGGAGGCCTATTTTGAAAATGTGTTGCAGGAATTGATCTGGCCGCTTTCAAGCCCGATCTTCAACCATTGTGTACGCTGGCTTGCAGAGCCATGGGTAAAGCTATCAGGAACAACGCGCCGATTGGCCGCTTGCTGCAAGCGATCATCACCAATGGCTTGGGCCGTGGCAATGGCTTTTTCGACATCGCCCTTTTCCAATATGTTCCATTTTTGATCGGCATTGGCAGCCCAGACTCCCGCCAGACAATCGGCCATCAGTTCAAGTTTGACCGATAACGCATTAGCCTGCGCCTGATTTGTGGCTTGCTGTTGCGCGGCATGCACTTTTGGCAATATGCCCAACTGGTTTTCAATGTGATGTCCCATCTCATGGGCAATCACATAAGCATAAGCAAAATCACCACCGCCACCAAAGCGCCGCTTCATATCGTTGAAAAAAGATGTGTCGAGGTAAATCTTGCGATCCCCCGGGCAATAAAACGGCCCCATTGCTGATTGTGCTGCGCCACAGGCTGATTGCGTCGCGCCATCAAACATCACCAATTTGGGAGCGACAAATTTAATGCCCTTTTGCGCTGGCAGAATATCGCTCCAGACATCTTCATTCTCAGCCAATACAGCGGCCACAAAGCGACCAATCTGATCGCTGGGTGCGCTGGCCTGTGTCTGCGCGCGTGGGGCAGATTGCACTTGCTGGGTTTGCGGTGCCGCGCGATGGGCAATCATCTCTGCCCCGCCAATCAGCAAGCGCGGATCAATGCCCAGTGCATAGCCTAAAAGACCCAGCACTATGATCGTGCCAAGACCAAGACCGCCACCACCTCCGCCCATAGGCAGGCTGAAGCCCGAGCCTTCGTCTTCGCCGCGTCGATCTTCAATATTGTCAGATGCGCGAAAATCTTCCCATTTCATGTCAAATCTCGAGTCAGCGTAATTTCAAGTCAGGATAAGTAAGGCGTAAGAGTCAATTTTAACAGCCTAGCGTCATGAACAATAGATCAGCCTGCCTCATATCTGATCAAGCGCCTTGCGCAATTCAAGCATGTCACGCCAGACGAGTTTTTTATGTGCGGGCTGGCGCAGCAAATAGCTGGGATGGAGTGTCGCCATAGCCTGCAGCGAGCTGGAACCTACTGACAAACTCACCCATTTGCCGCGTGATTTCATAATTCCATCTTTGATGTCGAGCAGCGATTGCGCTGCGCTTGCGCCCAGACAGATCACAAGTTCGGGTCCGACAAGTTCAATTTGCCTGTGCAGAAATGGCAGGCAAATAGCCGCCTCTTGCAGGCTCGGCGTGCGATTGCCCGGTGGCCGCCAAGGCACGCTATTGACGATATAAACCTGCGTGCGATCAAGCTGGATGGCGGCAAGCATGCGATCCAGCAATTGCCCCGCGCGCCCCATAAAGGGCAGGCCTGTTTGATCATCCTCAGCGCCCGGCGCTTCGCCCACCAGCATCACCCGCGCCTTGGGATTGCCGTCGGCAAAGACAAGGCGGCTGGCTGTGCGTTTGAGCCCGCAGCCCTCAAAGCGCTCCATCGCCTCTTGCAAGGCGGCCAGATCACCAGCCGCTTGCGCCAGCTGGCGCGCCTCCAGCGCTGCCTGATCGGGCGGCGGAGGGGGAGGGGGTGCCATCAGGCTGGTCGTGATCAAGCTTGGCTTTGGGCCCGGGGCCCGATTTTTCTGGATCAGCGGCTCAATTGGCGCAGAAGGGCGCGCCAATGGGGCGCTTGCGGCCTTGATGTGCTGCGCATCAGCAAAGCGATCATGCGGGGCCTCATCAATGCCCAGATCGACGCCCATATCGGCATACCAGCGCAGCAGGCCTAACAGCTCAGCTGGGTCTGGCACGGGATCGGGACTGGAAACAAGATCGGACATGGAAAATGATTACCATGCGATTGGCACAGAGGCGATTCCCCTTTAATCGGAAAGACGAGACGCTGGCCCTTTCGGGCCCGCGAGTAGAGGATGATGATTGTGATCAATTCTGGCCAGACGCTCCCTGACCGTGAGAGCATGGATTTTGATGTGGTGATCGTGGGCGCCGGTCCCGCTGGTCTGGCCGCCGCCATTCGTCTCAAACAAATTGCGCCAGAGCTCAGCGTCGTCCTAGTTGAAAAAGGCTCGGAAGTTGGCGCCCATATTCTTTCAGGCGCGGTGATTGATCCCATTGGCCTGGATCGCCTCTTGCCTGATTGGCGGGAAGATGCCGATCGCCCACTCACCACGCCAGTGGTGGAAGATTGTTTCTACATGCTGGGCCCGGCGGGCGGTTTGCGTTTGCCTAATTTTCTGATGCCGCCCTTGATGAATAATCATGGCAATTTTGTTGGCTCGCTGGGCAATGTCGCGCGTTATCTCGCGCAAAAGGCCGAGGCCTTGGGTGTGGAAATTTATCCCGGTTTTGCCGCTGCCGAAATTCTCTATGGTGACAAGGGGGAAGTGCTAGGCATTGCCACAGGCGATATGGGCCTTGGCAAATCAGGAGAGATGAAATCCGGCTTTACCCGCGGCATGGAATTGCGTGGCAAATATACTTTCTTTGCTGAAGGGGCGCGCGGCTCTTTGAGCAAGCAAGTGATCGCGCGCTATCATCTTGATGAGGGGCGCGAGCTGCAGAAATATGGCCTTGGTATTAAAGAGCTCTGGCAGATTGATCCGGCGCTGCATCGCCCCGGTCTGGTGCAGCATTCTTTTGGTTGGCCGCTTGATGGCTCAACGGGCGGCGGCTCTTTCCTCTATCATCTTGAAGATGGATTGGTGTCTGTCGGCTTTGTGGTGCATCTCAACTATAGCAATCCCACACTCTCGCCCTTTGATGAATTTCAACGCTTCAAAACCCATCCCTTCATTGCGCCCACATTTGAAGGCGGCAAGCGCATTGCCTATGGCGCGCGGGCGCTGACGGAAGGCGGCTGGCAATCCACGCCGCGTCTGACCTTCCCCGGCGGCGCTTTGCTGGGTTGCGCGGCAGGCTTTGTCAATGTGCCGCGCATTAAGGGCTCGCATAATGCCATTCTCTCGGGTCTCTTGGCGGCAGAAAAAGCCGCCGAGGCTTTGGCGCAGGGCCGCGCACATGATGAGCTTTCAAGCTATGAGGACAGCTGGCGGGCTTCGGACATCGGCCGCGATCTCAAGCGCGTGCGCAATGTCAAACCGCTCTGGTCTAAATTTGGCACCTATCTGGGCATTGCTTTGGGTGGTCTGGATATGTGGACCAATCAAATCTTTGGCCTGTCCCTGTTTGGCACATTGGGGCATGGCAAAGCCGATCATGCCAGCCTGAAAACCATCAATCAGGTTACGCCCATCGTCTATCCCAAACCCGATGGCAAGCTCACCTTTGATAAGCCCTCCAGTGTGTTTCTCTCCAACACCAATCATGAGGAAGACCAGCCGGTCCATCTGCGCCTCACGCATGAGGCTATTCCCGTGCGCGACAATCTGCCCATTTATGGCGAACCAGCAAGGCTCTATTGCCCGGCGGGGGTCTATGAAATCGTTTATGGCGATGAGGCCGCCAAAACCGATCCGCGCTTTGTGATCAATGCGCAAAATTGCGTCCATTGCAAAACCTGCGACATTAAGGATCCAGCCCAAAATATTAACTGGACGGTGCCGGAGGCGGGCGGCGGCCCCAATTATCCCAATATGTGAGCGGGCAGGCGAGGATAATTATTTAACAAGAATGGTGTTTTCTACTCGCTTCATCTCCCTTGGCCGCCCTGGGCCCAAGTTTTGTTTTGGTGGTTAGCGCATGAAGGTTCTGGCCGCTTTTCTGGTCAATACGATCTTCAATTTTATGATCGGTCTGCTGGTCGCCAAATTTCTTGGCCCCGAGCAGTTTGGTCGCTTTGCGTTGGCCTTGAGCGTGGCCGCTTTCATCCAGAATATTGCGATTGACTGGATCCGCTTGGCGGCGGTGCGGTTTTACTCGCAACGCTCGCGCGAGACCAAGCCAGAATTACGCGCCACTCTGGATGTGGCCGCTGCCATCACCTCAACTGTGCTGGCCATGGGCGCCATTCTCTTCATTCTCTCCGGCATTGAACTGGTGCTGACACCCGCTTTGCTTGGCCTTGCTGTGGCAGTATCCATTGCCAATGGCTTGTTTGATTATCGCACCGCCCTCATTCGCGCCCGCTTTCTCGATGGAGTGTATGCGCGGCTCGTTATGACCAAGAATTGTCTGGCCATTATTCTCACCGTCGGAGGGGCCTTGCTCACCGGCTCGGCCATGTTTGCTTTGGCGGGCGCCTGTTTGAGCATGGCGGGATCTTTATTCTTTGTGCGTGCCGCCGTCTCGGATCGCCAATCCCATCCCAGTCTGGCCAGTCTCGATCTGGCCCTTGAATCGGCCAAATATAGTCTGCCGATCATTGCAGCCAATATTCTTTATCTCGCCATTGCGCTCGTCAATCGCGCTTTGGTGACTCAGCATTTTGGCTTTGCGGAAACAGGTCAATATTCGCTGGCCTATGATTTGGGTACGCGTTTGATTGCAGCCTTTGGCTCCGCGCTGGATGTTTTATTGTTTCAGATTGCCGTGCGGGCCTATGATCAACACGGCCAAGAGCGGGCGCTTGATCAAATCTCGCGCAATATGTCGATTGTGATTGCAGTTCTTTTGCCCGCTGCCGTGGGGCTCTGGTTCATCGTGCCTAGTCTTGAACAAGTGCTGGTGCCCGAACTCTACCGTGGGCCCTTTGGGCATTATCTCAAACTCCAATTGCCCGGCCTATTGTGTTTTGGCTTGATGAATTTTGCCATCAATCCTGTCTTTCAGATTGTCAAAATGACACGTCCGCTGATCACTGCGGCTGTGACGGCCTGTGTGGCCAATGGCGTGTTACTTCTCACTCTGCCTGATACCTCAGATGCCTATAATTATGCGCTGGCGCAGGCTGGCTCGCTGATCGTTGCTATGATCAGTCTGTTGATCTTTGCAGCTGTGCATTCGCCGCGCTGGCCAAGGGCGCGTGATCTTTGTCTCTCGCTCTTGGGCGTGATCTGTATGGCCCTTGCCCTCTGGCCTCTGCACTATTGGCCGGCTGGTTTGGAGACTTTGGGCGCGCAATTGCTGCTGGGCAGCCTCGTCTATAGCCTCTTTGTGTTGATCTTTGATATTGCTGGTCTGCGCTCTCTCGTCCTCAAACGCCTACAGCTCTCTCCCCCGTCCGTCTTGTAAAGGGGCTTTGCCTTGGCCGAGTGATCGCCTATAAAAGATAACAAGAGTCAAAAGATTCATAGGGGGACGCAATGAAAATGATTTTCAAAACGCTCATGACAACTGCTGCTTTGGTCAGCCTCTTATCAATGGCCAAGGCCGAGGATACAGTGGTGAAACTGGGCATGGCCCGCTCGATTTCTTCTGGTGCAACGCTGATTGCCATTGCGCGGGGTTATTTCAAGCAAGTGGGCATTAAGATCGAGGCTGAGGATCTTGATTCCTCTGCCGATGCCATAGCTCTGTTGGCGCAAAATCAATATCAGATCGTCGAAGGCGGCGTCTCGGCAGGTTATTTCAACGCCTTTACCAAAAATCTGCCTATCGTGATGACCTCCTCGCGCGCCTCTTCTCCCGTCGGCCATTGGCTGATGATCCGCCCTGATTTGAAGGATGTGATCAAAAGCCCGAAGGATCTTAAAGGTCGCATCATTGCCTCTAATGGTCCGGGC
>CAIVAX010000308.1 GCA_903903935.1 uncultured Hyphomicrobiales bacterium
GCATCACCGTCGCATCGGCCTTGGCGCCCTCAGCGGCATTGAGAAAAATTAGCGGGCCTTGCAACGCTTGGGCCTGCAACTGCATCTGCGCATTCACTTCTGTATAGATCGCCCGATAGACGGCTTCAGGAATGGAGCGCCCCACAGCCACATTGCCATGGCCGCGCATCAAAGCCATGGGCTTTTCAGCCAGCACTTGCGCCAATTTCGCGCCCATCGCGCGCGAGCTCACCAGCAAATCCGTATCGCCAAAATGCTCGCGCGCATCATAGATCGGCACACCCTGTGCCAAAAACGCGCTCATATGAAACACCGCCTGCATTTTGGTTTGTGAGAGACCAAAGGGAATGACGGACGGTGAATGGCTATGCACAATCGTCATCACATCTGGTCTGGCGCGATAAATCTCACCATGAATATATCGCTCGAGATAGGCCCCGCGACTCTCCCCCGCCACCGGCTCACTATCGCTGGCAAATTCCATGATGTCAGCCAGACACACGCTGGCAGGCGCCAGAGAGCGCGACAAAAGGAAGTGATCGGGATTGGCAGGATGGCGCAGACTCACATGGCCATAACCATCGAGCACATTTTGTGCGGCCAAAATACGATTGGCTGCGACAAGGTCTCCTAACAGGGCCGGGTCCACAGGACCCGCTGAGGGAGGCCGCCGCACGCCTGCCCCACTGGACTCCGCCATAGAGGCCAGATAGGCCATAGGCTTGCAACACATACACCGCGCCATAGATATCCCCCTATCGGGGCCCCAAAAATCAATGTGCCCCAGAGTGAGGCCAAATCGATGACGATGCAAGCAAGGCACGAGCCGATGAAAACCGCCCTCATCACTGGCGCGGGCAGCGGCATTGGCCGTGCGGCAGCTCTGGCTTTAGCCAAGGATGGGTTTATCACCATTCTGGCGGGGCGTCGTCTATCGCCCCTGCAAGAGGTAGCGCAGGCCATCGCGCAAATGGACGCAGAAGCGCTAGCGCTCGTGTGTGATGTGCGCGAGGCTGAACAGGTCGATCATCTCTTTGCGCAAACCAAGGCGCAGTTTGGGCGGCTTGATCTTTTGTTCAACAATGCTGGCCTGTTTGCTCCCAGCCTTCCCATCGATGAAATAGACCCCAAACACTGGCGTGAGATTGTCGATGTCAATCTGACCGGTGCCTTTTTATGCACGCAGGCGGCTTTTCGGTTGATGAAATCACAAACACCACGCGGCGGGCGCATCATCAACAATGGCTCGATCTCAGCACATGTGCCGCGCCCCAATTCCGCGCCCTATGCGGCCACAAAACATGCCATGACAGGTTTGACCAAGGCCAGCGCGCTAGATGGACGCGCTTATGACATTGCCTGTGGGCAGATTGATATTGGCAATGCGGAAACGCAAATGACCGATCAAATGAAACGGGGCATGCTGCAAGCTGATGGCTCGCGCAAACCTGAAGCCGTGATGGATCTCGACAATGTGGCGCGCGCCATCAGCTATATGGCCAGCCTGCCGCTGGAGGCGAATGTCCAATTCATGACAGTGATGGCCACCAAAATGCCCTATATTGGTCGCGGTTGATCATGGCCAAAGCTCCCAAAAGCAAGCCTCCATTGGATGCACAAGAGGACGACGATCTGCCGCTTTCGGGCCGTCTGCATTTGCTCAAGCTCTGTGTGGGCGCTGACTCCATCCGCGATCAGGAAGAGTGGATCGAGCATATCTTGGCTGAAAAGGCCAAGCGCGGCCTGCCCGTCGAGCAGGCTCATACAACCCGAATGGTGCCCAAGCGCATCGATGAATTGCTCGATGGTGGCTCGCTTTTCTGGGTCATCAAGGGACAAATTGCCGCTCGCCAGAAATTGCTCGCCATCTGCCCCTTTATTGACAAAGAGGGGATCTCGCGCTGCAATCTGGTGCTTGAACCCATTATGATCCCGGTTCATCCCCGCCCCTGCCGCCCCTTTCAAGGCTGGCGCTATCTCAAAGCCCCCGATCAGCCGCCAGATATGACCAGCGGCTCGCAAGATATCGCCAATATGCCCGAAGATCTGCGCCGCCAATTGAGTGAGCTGGGCCTGCTGTGAGTCCCCTCGCCCCAGAAAGGCGGTTCCACAGCACGCTCAACCTCTGTAGAATGGTTCCATGAGACAAAAGCAGGCCTGATTATTCCCCCATGACCAATCTGATCATCGCAGCCTTGCTTTTGACGGCGGCTTATTATGGCATCAAATTCTTTGCCACAGCCGATCCGGCCAAACTCGCCCATTTGATGAATCGCATTGGCGGCCTCGTCGCTCTTGGCCTTGGCGGCATCGTGCTGCTGCGCGGCAATATGGAAGTGGGCATTGGCCTTGGCGGATTAGGCCTGTGGCTGCTGGGTTGGGAAGCCGCGCCCGGCTGGGGTAAGTATTTTCGCAAATCGGGCACTGATCAAGCGCAGAGCAAATCAGCGCATCGGCGCACGACGATGATTGATATGCAGTTTGATGCAAGTCAGGATGTGCTCAGCGGCACCGTTCTAGCTGGCCCGTTTGAAGGCAAAAGCCTCTCGGCCTTAAGCAAAGAGCAAAGCGAGGAGCTCTATCGCGCTTGTCTGTATAGCGATCCCGAAGGCGCAAAATTATTGGAAGCGTATTTGAACCGGCGCTTTCCCGGATGGTCCGCTGCACATAACGCAAGAGCGCACGCGCGGGGCGGTCAGACGCGATTCAATGTCACGGGAGAAATGTCCGAGAAGGAAGCTTATGAGGTCCTGGGGCTTCAACCGGGTGCCGCGCGGGAGGATATTGCACGCGCGCATCGCTCGCTGATGAAAAAGCTTCATCCCGATCACGGAGGCACGACTAGTCTTGCTGCGCGTGTCAATGAAGCCAAGGAAGTCCTGATGCGACGCCATACTTAACTCCACAAGTCCCGTTTAAAGACAGCGACGATTCCTATTGCTTGGTTGTGAAACATTGGAAGCCTGAACGCTTCAGGCTTTTACAAGCCGCATCGGCCTGATTCTCTTCCAATCCGGCAAAGCGGGCGCGATACAAAGTCTCGCCGCCCACTTTTACTTTTTCCGTAAAGGGTTGCGCTGCAGCCAGAGCCGTTTTGCCCTTGCTCTTGGCTTTAGCCAAAAGATCATTGGCTTTGGCCTGATCATCGGTGGCGCCGATTTGAATCATCACACCATGTTTAGCCGCAGCCGGACGCTGGCTCTCTGATTTCAGAGTTTCAGCTTTCGCAGGCTCAGCCTTGGCTAATTTGATATCGCCAGCTGGTTTGACCGGCGCCGCAACTTCCGCCTTCGTTGGACCCTTTGCAGGGCCTGCCGCTGGCGCATTTGCAGATTGGCCTGGGGCCCAGCGTAAACCATTGCTTCCCGCTAAAGGTGTTGTCGCGCCAGAGGATTTGTTTTGCGCTGAGGTTGAACCATCCGCACTGGTGCGTCCCACATTGCCAATGCTGGCAGTGATCGAATTAGTGTCTTGCTCGCTCGTCGTGCTGGAAATCACAGCAGGACGGGCTTTTTCACTTGGGAGAGCAACAGATGCAGAAGACATAGATGCCAATTGAATTGGTTTAGCCGGAACAGCACTGACGACAGGTGCCGGAGATGATGTTTCGCTTTTTGCTGCAGGCGCATCCCAACGCGCTGTCATCATCGGCTTTGCCTTGGGCGCATCATCACCATCGCGCTCAGCAACCAAGGGCGCAGCGCTGCGCGTGGCTGAGGCCTTATCAAGCGTGTCTTCGATCAGATCGGCCATGATCTTATCACGCCCACCAGCCGATTTTCCACCCATCACAACAGCCACAATGCGCCGCCCATCCCGTTTGACGGATGTGAGCAGATTAAATCCAGAGGCCCGCGTATAGCCTGTTTTGATTCCGTCCATGCCTTCGACACGGCCGAGCAGATGATTATGATTGGCCATATTGGCGCGGCCATACCGGAAATTATGCGTCGAGAAATAGCGATAATATTTTGGGAAGCGCTCTTGAATGGCGCGCCCCAATGTCACCAGATCACGCGCCGTTGTGACCTGCTCTTCGTCAGGCAGACCCGAGGCATTGACATAGACCGTGCGCGACATGCCAAGCGCCCGCGCCTTGGCTGTCATCATCTCCGCAAAATGCTCTTCTGATCCACCAATATTATCGGCAATAGCGGCGGCCACATCATTGGCCGATTTGGTCACAACAGCTTTGATTGCGTTTTCGACGGAAATTTTTTGCCCCGGCCGCAAACCCAATTTGGAGGGCTCCATCGAGGCCGCATGTGCTGTCATCTCAATGTCTGACTCCAGCGTCATCTTCCCGCGCTCGAGTTGCTCAAAGAGCATATAAAGCGTCATCACTTTGGTGACGGAGGCGGGATGACGCAGATCATTCTCGTTTTTGGAATAAAGCGTCTTGCCGGTGTTGAGATCAACAACCAGAGCTGCAAAGGGCGGCGAATAGGCTGGCACAACCCGCGCGACCTTCGCACGACGCTGACGCGTGCGGGCATCTGCAGAATCCGCAATTGCGACCAGACCCAAGCCAAGGCTGAGTGTGCCCACAACCAACATACGCAATCCGCGACCCATCACAACGCTACGCATTCGCTACTCCAGACAGGCAAGCTAACTGCCACTCGTCAAAGGATCATTGACAAGGGCCTCCCCGAACATCACTGCGCCAACGTTAAGCGGACAGGGTTACGCAGGAGTTAACCGATGCGCCAAACTAGGATTAATTTGATAGTTAATTCCAACTGTTTCTCCCTATATTTGGGATAGAAATTCTGTAGAATTAACCTTA
>CAIVAX010000309.1 GCA_903903935.1 uncultured Hyphomicrobiales bacterium
GATGAGCAATTTGTCGGCAAAGCCTTTCGACATGGTTTCAAAGTCGATGACATTATTGCCCAAGCGCTCGGCCACAGGAATGATGATCTGCGCCGTTGTTGCGGCTTTATCATTCTGCTTGTTGACGAGATCTTCATAGCGCTGGATACGCGCTTTGGATTTGGCCTGACGCGCTTTGGGGGAGGCAGCAATCCATTCGCTTTCTGCTTCAATGGCGCGTTGGCGGGCTTTGTCTTCGCTCCCCTCTTGCGACAAGCGCTTCTGCTTCTGCTTGAGCCAAGAGGTGTAATTGCCTTCGTAAGGAATGCCGCGGCCGCGATCGAGTTCGAGAATCCAGCTTGTGACATTGTCGAGGAAGTAGCGATCATGCGTGACGATCAAAATGGCGCCGGGATATTCGCGCAAATGGCCTTCAAGCCAATTGACCGTTTCGGCATCCAAATGGTTGGTGGGTTCGTCGAGCAAAAGCAATTCGGGCTTTTCGAGCAAGAGCCGGCACAGCGCGACACGGCGGCGCTCACCGCCAGAGAGCTTATCGACCTGCCAATCATCGGGCGGGCAGCCTAGCGCATCCATGGCTTGTTCCACTTGCGAGTCGAGATCCCACAAGCCTTGTGCCTCGATTTCATCTTGCAGACGGGTCATTTCATCGGCGGTTTCATCCGAATAATTCATCGCCAATTCGTTATAGCGATCGAGAATGTCTTTCTTGGCTTTGACGCCCAGCATCACATTGCCGCGCACATCAAGGCTGGTGTCCAATTGCGGCTCTTGCGGCAGATAGCCCACGCGCGCACCATCGGCGACCCAGCCATCGCCGGAAAATTCCTTATCTATGCCCGCCATAATGCGCAGCAGCGTCGATTTACCCGAGCCATTGACGCCCAGAACGCCGATTTTGGCGTCCGGATAGAAGGACAAATGGATATTTTCCAAGACCTTCTTGCCACCGGGCCAGACCTTGGTGAGACCCTGCATATGATAGATGAACTGGCGCGCCATAGGCGTGATTTCCCGTTGTTTTGACGATTGACTGGCCTGACTTCTAACGATCCCCAGAGCTCTGGTCCAGAGCCAGAATGAGGGCTGATCAGGCAATCAGCTCAAATCGATCGATCGGCGATCAGGGGCGATTTTTGGGATGGACCCAATCTTTCGGCGGAGCATAGTCGGCGGGGCGCAGGATCAGCCCACCTTGAGTCAAGATTTGGCTCTCCATGAGGGCTTTTTCAAGATGATCAAGGGTGATGAGGGCGGAGGACTGACAATATTCTAGTATATGTTTGGAATGCCGACGCCCAGGCGGGCACACAGAAGTCAGCCGTTTATGAGGGAACCGTTTAGCAAAGACTTTTGCCGTCGCAGCTTGATCGGAGTCATTTGTCACAAGATAGGCGTGATCAAAAATATCCTGATACGCATCGTCGATCAGCGCTAGAGCGACATTAAAGTCCGTCTCTTTTTCAGTTGGTTTGTTCCAGATGTTACCGCAGGAGCGACACTGCAGGGTTTCGTCCACATAATGGCCCATGACGATCTCAATGCGTCCGCCGCCAAAAAATCTTTGGGCTTTTGTGTACTTCTCATTGCGTTGTCTTTTTTCAAACGCATTTGGATAGAAAGCAGTGCAGTATATTAATTTGACGATATGTTCAGATTTTTTCGGGATTAGTATGGTTGCTAAATCGATCAGAGAGATCCATTTGAGATAAGGCTTATTTAACTCATCTATTGCGTGATATAAATTGAAGCCGTCAATGTAGAATGCTGCTCTAACTGTCACGCGAGCCCCCTTGACGAATTCCCCTGCCCCGCTTACTTTTCTTACATAAACGCTAATTCGGTCCGCCGATTGCCCCCCAAGTCTCGGCTTGGGTTTTTTTTATCTAGGCGGTATCAGGAATCTATCGCAACGGGGCTAATATGGGCTCCGCATGAAACAGAAGCAGTATAGTCGCCTCAGCCTTGAGGATCGGGAAGCCATCAGCCGTGGGTTGGCTGGAAGTTTATCATTCGCTGAGATTGCTCGGCAGATATGTCGCCCAACCTCTACGGTGTCGAGAGAAGTGAAGAACAATTATGGTCGATATGCGTATCGAAGTTGTTCTGCCGATCGGAAAGCCCAGAAGCTGATGGGGCGTCGACGTGGGGGCAAGCGAAAGCTTTTCGAGGATATGCGGTTATGGCGATATGTGTGTTGCGGCTTGGAGCGTGAATGGTCGCCCGATGAGATCGTCAAACGGTTGCGGATGGATTATCCCGATGACATGACGATGCGCATCTCGGCAGAGACGATTTACCAGTACATCTACATCTTGCCGCGAGGCGAGCTGAAAGCCACACTGATCAAGGGGCTTCGGCAAGAACACAAATATCGGCATAAGCGTAAGAGTAAAACGTCAAAATCTGAGGAAACACGAGGGAAAATCGCCGATATGCTGTCGATTGAGGAACGCCCCGAGGATGTTGCTGACCGAACTGTTCCAGGCCATTGGGAGGGCGATTTGATCCTCGGCAAGTATAAACGAACCGCACTTGGAACGCTGGTCGAACGGACAACCCGCTTTACGATGCTCATTCCACTGAAAGCCAAGGACGCAAAAACGGTCCGTAAAGCTTACGCCAAAGCGCTGACAAAGCTTCCCAGCCATCTCGCCCGCTCATTAACGTATGACCAGGGCAAGGAAATGAGCCAGCATAAGGCGTTCACAATCGCTACAGGCATGAATGTCTATTTTGCTCATCCTGCATCGCCCTGGGAGCGCGGAACAAACGAAAATACCAACGGCCTGATAAGACAGTATTTTCCGAAAGGAACAGAGTTCGATGAGATCACACCACAGCGGATCAAACTCGTTCAAGATCGCTTGAATGGTCGACCAAGACGTGTATTAAATTACGACACACCAAACGAAGCATTCACCGCTCTCGTTGCATTAGATACTTGAGACCACC
>CAIVAX010000310.1 GCA_903903935.1 uncultured Hyphomicrobiales bacterium
TCACTTCGGGAAGTTGTTTGGTGGAGCCAGACGGAATCGAACCGACGACCTCTTCAATGCCATTGAAGCGCTCTCCCAACTGAGCTATGGCCCCATTTTCCGGTAAACCGGGACCATGGCACTTGGGTCGCGCCATGGATGCAGTCAGGCTTTGAACAAGGCTGCGGCGGGCTGTATAGCCGCTCGCTGGCAGGTCCACAAGCCCATTCCCCCATTTCTAAGCAGAAATCGGGGAGAACCTTACGATTCCTCGTCGTCCTCAATATCGCCATCGATCAGACCGGCGACATCGTCATCATCCTCTTCCTCTTCTTCGAGGAAGGTTTCATCAGCGCTATCGTCATCCTCGATCTCAATATCATCGGTGACAGCTGCAGCAGCCTTGCTATCGGCGGCATCTGCATCTTCCAGCGAGACAAGATCGGCGGCCGATTCAGCCTCAGGCTCATCATCTGCCGCAGCGCGCGCTTGGGCGCGCGTATTGGCGGGCACCTGATAGACTGCGCCACATTTGGGGCACAAAATAGGGTCACGCCCCATATCAAAGAATTTCACGCTGCAATTCTGGCACTGCCGCTTGCTGCCGAGTTCGGGTTTAGCCACGACTGTTTAATCCCTGGAGCCGAAATTGGATGAATGATCGACTTGCGATGCCCTAAAACACCGAAAGCCAAGGCGCTCGTTAGTCGTGCTTCGCGCGACTGTCAAATGGGAACTTGTCCCATCCCCCACAGCCTTGCCTTGCGGCCGGCTTTGCATGGCCTCCGCCTTAGGGCATTGGCTCAAATCCGCCCTCATGGGTGAGCCTCAACGGCTGCTGCGCCAGAGCCATGGCCCAGCGGGCAGTTGGTACAATCGCGCCAAAGGAAAAGATATGCGGTGTCACCTCGCCATAGGCCCGGCCAGCTTTGGCCTCGACCAGAGAGCGGATGAGGGGATCTGGTGCAACAGAACGAAAAGCTTGTTGAATCAATCCGCTGCGCTTAGCGAGCGCTTCTGCTGAGGCGCGCACGCCACATTTGCTGGCAAATTTCAGCCAGGTCATCAGGCTGGTGGGGCCGGCAAGGCCGATGCGCACGGGTATGGTCAGGCCGCGGGCGCGCAGCCAATCCAGCCATTGCAAAATGGGCTCAACATCAAAGCAGAATTGCGTCACCACATGCGCCTCAAGCCCCGCCCCCTGCAAAGCGGCTAATTTGGTGACAAGGCTGCATTCGACCTCTTCCTCGCTCAAAGCGGGATGGCCCTCAGGAAAACCGGGCAGGCCAACCCGCTCAATGCCATTGGCCTGCAGAAGGCCTGATTCGATCACCTGCAGCGCATCCTGCACAGAGCCCGCCGCCTGCCCCGTATCCCCACCAATCAGCATAATGGAGGTGACACCCGCTTCGCTGTGCAGCCGCTTGAGCAGATGATCTATCGCACGCAAGGAGTCAAAATGACGGGCGGCAATATGCGCAACCGGTTTGAGTCCCGCTTGGGTGAGATCTTGCGCTGTGGCGACAAGCTCAGTGGGATCGCGGCCGGGCAAAGCGGTGACATAGACTTCCATGCCCGGCAAAAGCACCGAGCCCAAAGCGCGATTATCCGCAAGGCTGGGGCGCGTGACTTCAAATGTCACCTGCCGCATGAATTGGCTGATCAGCGCCAGCAGAACAGTTTCATCCAGCGGCACATGTGTGGGCGTGTGCGCAGGCATAGGCTTTGGAATGAGAGTCATACGCGCCTCCTGCTAATCGCGTCGCCGCGAAATCACGAATGATTCATCATAGAACCATAATCCGCCATGCTCTTGCAGCACTTGGCGTGTGGCATCGAGATAATCACCGCGCGCTACAACGGGGGCCAGACGCTCATCTTCAACCTGCGCGACATAGATCGCGGCATTCCACGCCGCAAACAGCGTTGATGTGCCAATCGAGCCTTCAACTTCACTGGGCAGAGTGTGCATGTCATAGCGAAACAGCGAGCGTGCATCCGAATTGGCATTGAAATTCAGATCGCGGCCCGCAGCGCCCAATTCTGTTTTCACAGCCTTGAGAAGATCATGGCGATTGGTGATGAAGGGTTCATCATTGGGCCAGACCTTATGCACAATCTCCATAGCCGGATCATGTCCATAAGAGTGAATACCAATCAAACGTCCACCCGGACCCAGCGCCCGCACCAACGGTGCAATGACGCGGCGCGCCTTGAATTCAGTCGAGGCTCTGGCGCGATAGGGCTGCGAGGCAATGACAAGATCATAATTGGCGGCGGTGGCGCCCAGACGCGGAATGATCGGATCCAGCAAGAAGCGATGATCCTCGCGATAGAGCACCAGCACAACCGGGCGCTCATAGAGCGAACCACCCGTCTGCGGATTGACCGTGGCTTTCCAATTGGCCGTCAAAAACGGCTCCAGCGCCGTGATCTGTTCCTCAAAGCTATGCGATGTATTGCCGCGCAGCGCCACTTCATGCCAGACTAAACTCGAAGCGGCCTTGAGCGAGCGCACAGACAGGCGCGGCGCATCAGCATAGGCCATATTGGTGAGCACAAGCACTGTGCCGGGATGTTCAAAAAAACGATCCGCCACTTTTTGCAATGTCAGACGCACATCTTCAAGGCTGATCTCTTTGCCTGCGATGAAGAAAGGCATAGTGGGAAAGCGATCATGCATAGAGCGCATCACACGCGCCAGCACTGACCCATCGCCCACACCCGCATCAAACACACGCAAAGCGGGCGGGCGAGGATGCAGATTGGCGAGCTCTAGCGAGACGCGATTGGCAATCTCCCATTTCTCGCTGCAGGTATTGACGAAGAGAAGATATTTTTGGCGATTGTCATAGAAGCGGAAATTCTGCCGCGCATCGACACTGGGCTCATTGGTGACGCGGGTAATCTGTTGCTCGGCTGGCGAAGGACTGAGCTCTTGCGCGGCCAGCGAGGCCAAAGCCTGATTTCTCGTGCTGGATTGCTGCTCGGCTGTGGGCCCGAGCGCGGCATCCTGATGGCGCGGGCTGGGCGTGCGACGCTGCACAATCAAACGGCGCCCCTCTCCTGCAGGATTGGCAGCCATATAGCCGCGAATGCGATCCAGGGTCTCAGTGGTAATGCGCCCGCCATTGCGCAAACGCGAGACCAGCTTGCCATCATTGATGGCAGCGCGGCCAAAGGTGGATTCGGCCAGACCCACCTGCCGACAATACTCGCTGATCTCCAGCAGTAATGGCTCTAATTTCACAACGCCTCCCGATCCCTTTGGTTTTGATCGTCAGGCAAAATGTTGTGCGCCCGCCCTTCGGTCAACCACATTATTTCCCACGCAAAAAGTGGGCATTGAGTGGGATTGCTTTTGACAGTCCTGTGTGCTGGGCAAAAGCGCTCTGGCCAGCGCCTGCCCTGCATGGCAAACCCGTTGCATGTCGCGCAGCGCCGAATCAGTTCTTCAGACCCTGCGACGCCCTCAGCTTGGGCGTTTGCAATTGCATGATTTTAGATCCTATCGCGATCTCGATCAGGCCTTTTCCGCGCGGCTGATTGCGCTGAGCGGAGAGAATGGCGCGGGCAAAACCAATCTTCTCGAAGCGCTCTCCCTTTTGACGCAGGGGCGCGGCTTGCGTCGTGCTGATCTGGCTGAGTGTGCCAATGACCAAGGTCCGGGTGGCTGGGCTGTCTCCGCCCATTTTGATGATCAGAGCGCCAGCCTCCAATTGGGCACGGGGGTTGAGGCGGGGCAGAGCGGGCAAGCGCAAAGTCGTCGCTATCGCATTGATCGTGTGCCTATAAGTTCGATCCGACAGTTTGCCGATCATGTGCGGATTGTCTGGCTGACGCCAGCGATGGATGGCCTGTTCACTGGCCCAGCAGGGGATCGGCGGCGCTTTCTTGATCGGCTTGTTTTGGCGGTGGATGCGGATCATGGCGCACGGGTCAATGGGCTGGAGAAGGCGTTGCGTAATCGCAATCGTTTGCTCGAAGACGGCGCCCGCGATGCCATGTGGCTGGATGCAGCAGAAAAGGAAGTGGCGGAGCTCGCCATTGCTATAGCCGCCGCGCGCGCCGAGACAGTGGCGCGGCTCAGCAGTCTGATTTTGGGCCAGCGGGATGATCAATCCTGCTTTCCCTGGGCGCAATTGGCGCTGATTGGCGAGGTCGACAGCCTGATCGTCCAGAGCAGCGCGCTGCAGGCCGAGAGCCAATATCGCGATCTCTTGCGCCAGAACCGGGCGCGGGATGCGGCAGCAGGGCGCACCCTCATTGGCCCGCACACCAGCGATCTTGTCGTCCATCATGGTCCCAAACAACGACTTGCGGCGCAATCCTCAACGGGCGAGCAAAAGGCCTTGCTGGTCGGGCTCGTTCTCGCTCATGCGCAATTGGTGGCGGAGATGAGCGGAATCGTCCCACTCGTTCTGCTTGATGAAATTGCTGCCCACTTTGATCCCATGCGTCGATCTGCCCTGTTTGAGGCTTTAGAAGCTTTGGGTGGGCAAGTGTGGATGACGGGCGCGGATGCGCATGCCTTTCACGAGCTGAAGGGCCGCGCCGAGCTGTTCCGGGTCAGTGCGGGCCGGGTGGAGGCGCTATGAGCCAAACTCCGCTGACCATAGATGCTGCGCTGTCTGCGCATGCCCCACTTCCCGTTGAAGCGCGCCATTTGCTCAAATCCGTCTTTGGCTATGATGATTTTCGCCCCGGTCAGGATCAGGTGTTGGCGCATGTGGTGGCGGGAGATTCAGTGCTGGCTGTCATGCCCACGGGCAGTGGCAAATCCATGTGCTATCAATTGCCCGCTTTGATGGAAGAGGGGCTCACCCTTGTTGTCTCGCCGCTCATTGCGCTGATGCGCGATCAAGTCAGCCAGATGCAATCGCTTGGTATTGCAGCGGCAACTTTGAATTCGATGACCCAAGAGGATGAGGCGGCTGAGATTTGGGCGCAATTGCGCGCGGGGGCGATGAAGCTGCTCTATGTCTCGCCCGAGCGATTGGTGAGCGAGTCTTTACTGCGCTCTCTCAAGTCCATTGGTGTGAAGCGTCTGGCCATTGATGAGGCGCATTGCGTGTCCGAATGGGGCCATGATTTTCGCCCCGAATATCGCCAGCTGCGCCGCGCTGTTGCCGCACTTGGTCCTGTGCCTGTCTTGGCTTTAACCGCGACAGCCGATCGCATCACCCGCGAAGATATTGTCGAGCGCTTGTTTGAACACAAGCCCGCTACCATTCTGCATAGTTTTGATCGGCCCAATATTGATTTGACCTTCGCTGCCAAAGATCAGCCCAAGCGGCAATTGCTGGCCTTTTTGGATCGCCACCGCGGCCAGAATGGCATTGTCTATTGCGCCTCGCGTGCGCGCACGGAAGCGCTGGCGGAGTATTTTGTCAAAGCCGGACATGAGGCCTTTGCTTATCATGCGGGCATGGAGCAAGAGCACAGAAACCATCATCAAGA
>CAIVAX010000311.1 GCA_903903935.1 uncultured Hyphomicrobiales bacterium
AAGGTGCGTGCAAAAAAAACAATATTGGTTGCCAGCCTGCCCGCTTGGCCAGACCCATTCTCTGCACTGGATAATGGATCATCTTGCGCCATCACGGCCTAGCCCGCTGCTTTTGATGTCACGACCCTGACACTAAAAGCGCCATTGGTATTGAGGATTTCAATCTCATCCTGTGGGCCCAGAATGCCCACATCCACATCGCTGGCAGGCAAGAGAATAGTGGCTCTTTGTCCTGTGAGCACCATCACATAGCCATTCATCAGCAAAGCGGCACGGGCCCATTGCTTGAGCTGCGAATAATAAGGCTCTTTACGCCAAGCACCCGCTGCGCCCGGATCCACTCGCACAATCAAACCCTCTGATCCAGACGGGCTGATCATCACAAAGCGCGCATGATCGGGCTTCCATTCAGGGCCGAGAGTGGCATTGATCTGCCACAGACACGAAAATGTTCGACAGGAGTTAGGTGCGCTTGCATAGATCGAGCAGCCCTTGCCTTGCGCAATATGATTGCACCACACACCCGCGGGCTTCGCCAAGTCCTCCACCGGAAACAGCTTGCAGCATAAAGTGCAAGAGCCGCAGGCCCGCGCATTGACAAGAGGAGCAACAGCTTGCGTCACATCACCAGACATACTCATCATACAGCCTTCAAGTCCGACAGAATGGCCGCCGCTTTGCTGCCTTCGATTTTGGCGATGTCATCCTGATATTTCAACAGCACACCCAGAGTATCGGAGACCAGAGCAGGATCGAGCGCCACAGCATCCAATTCGCTGAGGGCGGCCGCCCAATCCAATGTTTCGGCAACGCCGGGTTGTTTAAACAAATCCTGCTGGCGCAGAGCCTGCACAAAAGCGACCACCTGCGCACTTAACACAGCAGGGGCCTGCGGAACTTTGGCGCGCAAGATTTTTAATTCGCGCTCGGCATCGGGATAATCGACCCAATGATAAAGACAGCGGCGCTTGAGCGCATCATGCACTTCACGTGTGCGATTGGAGGTGACAATCACAATCGGCGCTTGCTCAGCGCGCATAGTTCCCAATTCAGGAATGGTCACTTGATAATCAGACAAAATCTCCAGCAGAAAAGCCTCAAAAGCTTCATCGGTGCGATCCAGCTCATCAATGAGCAAAACCGGCGGGCCTTCGGCAAAAGGCTCCAGCGCTTGCAATAAGGGGCGCTTGATCAAATAGCGCAGCGAGAAAACATCGTTTTCAAGACGGGCGCGATCTGTATCCCCTGAAGCCTCGGTCAAACGGATCGCCATCATCTGCTGCGCATAATTCCATTCATAGACGGCAGAGGAAATATCGAGCCCCTCAAAACATTGCAGACGGATCAGACGGCGGCCCAACATTTTGGCAAGCACTTTGGCAATCTCTGTCTTGCCAACGCCCGGCTCGCCTTCCAGCAACAAGGGCCGCCCAAGGCGCAAAGAAAGAAACAAAACGGTGGCGAGCGCACGATCAGCAACATAATCGGCCGCCTCGAGCAAATGCAAAACAGCCTCTATGCTCTCAGGCAGGTTAGTTTTGTTCGCACTGGCAGATGGAGTCGCGGACATTCAAGCATCCTTTGAGGCAATGCTAATAAGCCATGCAGTTATAGCCTTGCAGGCACGTCTCTGATTTGAGCGATCCTGACCGAGCGCCCAAATAGATACGGCGGCGGAGAACCGCCGCCGTCATAATCATACAAATTCAGCGCTTAATGGGCCTTGGCCACAGCGCGACGCGCCATCACTTTGATCAAATGAGCACGATAATCC
>CAIVAX010000312.1 GCA_903903935.1 uncultured Hyphomicrobiales bacterium
CCATTTCGAAGCATGTCGCGCCAGTCACCCATTGTGCAAGAAAGCCAAGGCCAGCGCAACCACAGCACAGCTCAAGGAACGCAAAGAGCCACCGCCTCAGGCCTGATTAGATTGACAAGCCTAACCCTCGATCTTATCTCTCCCACGCTTGCGGCTGGTCCGAAAACGCTTGATCTCAGCAATTCCCTGCTTCCTGGGCGTTTGCCGGGCATCGGCCCGGACGCATGCGCATCGCTGTTTGAGCGATCAGGCACATCGGCGGAATCTTCCGCATCAGGACGACGAGCGATCCAATGATCGCGAGAGAAGGGTCAAGGCATGTTCAGCTCGCTCATGAAGCGGATCTTCGGCACAGCCAATGATCGACGCCTCAAGACCTATGCGCCCAAAGTAATGGCCATCAATGCCCTTGAAGCAGAACTGGCCGCGCTCTCGGATGCCGATCTGCGCGCCAGGACTGAGGACTTTCGTCAGCAATTGGCGCAGGGCGCCAAACTCGACGATCTGCTCATTCCCGCTTTTGCCACCGTGCGAGAAGGCGCCAAGCGCACGCTGGGTCAACGTCATTTTGATGTGCAATTGATCGGCGGCATGGTGCTGCATGAAGGTGGCATTGCTGAAATGCGCACCGGTGAAGGCAAGACCCTGGTCGCCACGCTGGCCACTTATCTCAATGCCCTGAATGGCAAGGGCGTGCATGTGGTGACGGTAAATGATTATCTCGCCAGCCGCGACTCGCAATGGATGGGCCAAGTCTATCGTTTCTTGGGCCTGTCCGTAGGTGTCATTGTGCATGGCCTTGATGATGAAGAGCGCCGCCAAGCCTATGCGGCCGACATCACCTATGGCACCAACAATGAATTTGGTTTTGATTATCTGCGCGACAATATGAGATATGACCTCACGCAAATGGTGCAGCGCGGTCATTCCTTTGCCATTGTCGATGAAGTGGATTCCATCCTCATCGATGAAGCACGCACGCCTTTGATCATCTCCGGCCCTTCGGATGATAAATCCGAACTCTATAATTCCATAGACCGCATTATCCCAGATCTTGTCGCTGGCGATTACGAGCTTGATGAGAAACAGCGCACGGTCAATCTGACTGAAGCAGGCAACGAGCATATTGAAAAGATGCTGCGCACAGCCGGCCAATTGAAAGAAGGCTCGCTCTATGATGCGGCCAATGTCACCATTGTGCATCACGTCCAGCAAGCGTTGAAAGCCCATCGCCTCTTCCAGCGCGACAAAGATTATATCGTGCGCAATGGCGAAGTGGTGATCATCGATGAATTCACTGGCCGCATGATGCCCGGTCGCCGCTTTTCAGAGGGCCTCCATCAAGCACTCGAAGCCAAAGAGCAAGTGACTGTGATGCCAGAAAACATCACAATGGCCTCGATCACTTTCCAGAATTATTTCCGCCTCTATGGCAAGCTGGCTGGCATGACCGGCACAGCCTCAACTGAGGCAGATGAATTTGCCGAAATCTATAAGCTGGATGTCGTCGAAATTCCCACCAATCGCTCAGTCAGCCGCTTGGATGAGGATGATGAAGTCTATCGCACCCCGGCTGAAAAGCTGAAGGCCATTTTGCGCGAGATCGAATCGGCCAATCACAATATGCAGCCGCTGCTGGTGGGCACCACATCGATTGAAAAATCCGAGCAATTGGCCGAGTTCCTTATTCAAAAAGGCTATCAGCAGATTGACTTCGAAAAGCCCGGCGCTCTCGAGGCTCTCTATGCGGCGGCGCGCTCAGGCAAGCCTTCGCATCATTTTGCTGTTCTAAACGCCAGATTTCATGAACAAGAAGCCTATATTGTCGCGGAGGCTGGTGTGCCGGGTGCCATCACCATTGCCACCAATATGGCTGGACGCGGCACCGATATTCAGCTGGGCGGCAATGTCGAAATGCGGATTGCGCAAGAATTGGGAACAATGCCCGCCGGCCCCGAGCGCGATCAGCGCGAAAGCGCGCTGCGCGCTGAGATTGCCCAATTCAAAGACAAGGCCATTGCCGCTGGCGGTCTTTACATCATCGGCACCGAGCGCCATGAAAGCCGCCGCATTGACAACCAATTGCGTGGCAGATCTGGCCGCCAGGGCGATCCGGGCCGCTCAAAATTCTTCCTCTCGCTGCAAGATGACCTCATGCGCATCTTCGGCTCTGACCGCATGGACACAATGCTCACACGTCTGGGCTTGAAGGAAGATGAAGCCATCGTCCATCCCTGGATCAATAAGGCGCTTGAAACCGCGCAGAAAAAGGTTGAGGCGCGCAATTTCGACATTCGCAAGAACATTCTCAAATACGACAATGTGATGAATGATCAACGCAAGGTCGTGTTTGAACAGCGCCGCGAAATGATGGTGCTCGAATCGCTTGAGGAAACTGTCGGCAATATGCGCGGCAATGTGATCGACGAAATCCTCAGCCGTCACATTCCCGCCGATTCCTATCCCGAG
>CAIVAX010000313.1 GCA_903903935.1 uncultured Hyphomicrobiales bacterium
CTGGGGCAGGTCGACATTCTGGTCAATAATGCCGGTATCACCCGCGATGGCCTGTTCATGCGCATGAAGGATGAGGATTGGGATCAGGTCTTGAACGTCAATCTGACCTCGGCCTTTCGTCTTTCACGAGCGGCGCTGCGCGGCATGATGAAGCGTCGTTATGGCCGGATCATCTCCATCACTTCGATTGTCGGGGTGACCGGCAATCCAGGTCAGGGCAATTATGCTGCCTCCAAAGCCGGTCTCATTGGCATGAGCAAATCTCTGGCCGCTGAGGTCGCGAGCCGTAACATCACAGTCAATTGTATTGCGCCCGGCTTTATCGCCAGTCCGATGACCGATGCCCTTAATGATAAGCAGAAGGAAGCCATTTTGGGCACAATTCCAGCCGGCACTTTGGGGGCGGGCGAGGATATTGGTGCTTCGGTTGTCTATCTGGCGAGCCGTGAGGCGCGGTATGTGACCGGCCAGACCCTGCATGTGAATGGCGGCATGGCCATGATCTGAGTGGCTTGATCTAAGTGGGTTGCCTGCTAAGTGGCTTGCCTGCTGAGTGGTTTGCCTGTGGATAGCCAAAGTCTAAGTGCCCCATTTCAGGCACTGCTTGGCTATCGTGGCGGAAGTATGGTAACAGCGACGCAATCTGTCAGGTTCAGTTGGGCCCGGGGCAGAGTGAACCTACATTTGAAATGAAAACGAGGACAATCCCATGAGCGATGTCGCCGAGCGCGTAAAAAAGATTGTGATTGACCATCTCGGCGTTGATGCCGACAAGGTCTCTGAGGGCGCCAATTTCATTGACGACCTGGGCGCTGACTCGCTCGATGTGGTCGAGCTGGTGATGGCTTTTGAAGAAGCTTTTGGCGTCGAAATTCCCGATGATGCGGCTGAAACCATTGTGACCATCGGCGATGCAATTAAATTCCTTGAAAAGGCCTCGTCCTAATTTCAAGATACGGCGTCCCACGCCGGACGGTTAAAAATCTCAGCGTGGGGCCGGTCTTGCCGGCCCTATTTGCTTTGGGGCTATGATTGGGCTTAAGCCCTGACATTTGATTGGGGGAAAGATTGCGCAGAGTCGTCGTTACTGGTCTTGGCATGGTTTCACCTTTGGCCAATGGTGTAGAAGCCACATGGTCGCGCCTTCTTGCTGGTCAAAGTGCGGCGCGCCGTGTTGAGGGCTTTGAGATCGATGATCTCGCCTGTCAGATTGGCTGTCAGATCCCCCGTGGGGATGGCTCCAATGATAGCTTCAATCCCGATCACTGGATGGAGCCCAAAGAGCAGCGCAAAGTCGATGATTTCATTCTTTTTGCCGTCGCAGCAGCCACGCAAGCTCTGCGCGATGCCAATTGGGCCCCCAAGACTTATGAAGAGCAGATTTCCTCCGGTGTGATGATTGGCTCTGGCATTGGCGGCCTGACAGGCATTTATGAAACGTCACTTTTGCTGAAAGAACGCGGCCCGCGCCGTGTGTCGCCCTTTTTCATTCCCGGGCGCCTCATAAATCTCTGCTCGGGTTATGTCTCTATCCAACATGGTTTGAAGGGCCCGAATCATTCCGTCGTTACCGCCTGTTCGACGGGCGCGCATGCCATTGGCGATGCCGGTCGCCTCATCGCCTATGGCGATGCTGAGGTTATGGTGGCTGGCGGTGCGGAATCGGCAATCAATCGCCTTGGCCTTGCCGGCTTTGCTGCCTGCCGGGCTTTGGCGACCTCTTTCAACCAGTCACCTGAAAAAGGCTCACGCCCCTATGACAAGGATCGTGAGGGCTTTGTGATGGGGGAAGGGGCGGGATGCGTCGTGCTGGAATCGCTCGAGCATGCGCAAGCACGTGGCGCCCATATTTATGCTGA
>CAIVAX010000314.1 GCA_903903935.1 uncultured Hyphomicrobiales bacterium
CCCTTTTGTGTGCCAGCGGCCAATCCAACCAAAGCAAAGCCCATATGGCCAATTGAAGAATAGGCCATCAGGCGTTTGATATTGGTCTGACCAATGGCTGCAAAAGAGCCCAGAGCCATCGACAAAATGGAGATGAAGACGATGATCTGACGCCATTGCAGCTCAAGGCCGGGAAAGGCTGTTATGATGATGCGCACTGTAATGGCAACAGCAGCCATTTTCGCCGCCGAAGCAAAGAAGGTTGTCACAGGCGTGGGAGCGCCCTGATAAACATCCGGCGTCCACATATGAAAAGGCACGGTGGACATTTTGAAGGCGAGGCCAGAGAGAATGAACACAAGCGCGAAGATCACGCCGATTGAGACATCGCCTTTGAGCGCCGCCGCTATGCCCGAGAACGAAATCGTGCCTGCAAAGCCATAGAGCAGAGATGAGCCATAGAGCAGCATGCCCGAGGAGAGTGCACCCAGAACGAAATATTTGAGACCAGCTTCGGAGGCTTGCAAATTATCCCGATGAAAGGCGGCAATGACATAGAGCGACAGGCTCATCAGCTCTAGGCCCAGATAGAGCGCAATCAGATTATGCGCTGATACAAGCATGAGCATGCCCAATGTCGCCAACAAAACGAGCACGGGAAATTCGAAAAAGTCGATCTGCTCGCGCGCCATAAATTCGCGCGACAGCAGCAATGAGACCAGCGAGCCGGTCAGACACAAAGCCTTCATAAAGCGGCCAAAGGCGTCATCAACAAAGGCATCATCATAAATCAGGCTGGTACCCTTGGCATCAATCAGCATGGACAAAAGCGCAAGGCCCAGAATGGCGATGGCCGCCTCGCTGATAATCCAATCGCGCCCGCCCGCGCGAAACACGCCCAGCATCAAAAGGACGAGCGCACCCAAAGCCAGAAAAATTTCTGGCAGGCTGTGAGCGAGGGCGAAAGTGAGCGGCATCATGGGTCCGTCCTCAGTTCAACAAAAGCGCAGCGGTCTTGGTCGCCGCCAACGCTGCATCATAATTACGGATCAGACTCGTCACCGAAGCCGCACAGGCATCCAGAATGGCGCCGGGCTGCACGCCATAGTAAATCGTCAAGACGCCCAGCGGCAAAAGCAGAATGATCTCGCGCAAGGAAAGATCAGACAGGCTGGCAAGCTCAGGCTTATCGAGCGTGCCAAACATCACCCGGCGATAGAGATAAAGCGCATAGGCGGCCGATAGGATCACGCCAGTTGTGGCGAAGAGACCCACCCAGCTATTGGCTTTGAAAGCGCCCATCAGAGTGAGGAATTCACCAACAAAGCCCGATGTGCCCGGCAGGCCGACATTGGCCATGGTGAAGACCATAAAGGCCACAGCATAGAGCGGCATGACTTTGACGAGCCCGCCATAAGCAGCAATCTGGCGTGTATGCATGCGATCATAGACAACGCCCACACATAGAAAGAGCGCGCCCGACACAAGCCCATGCGAGATCATTTGATAAATGGCACCCTGCACGCCCTGCGGATTCATCGCAAACAGACCCATTGTCACAAAGCCCATATGCGCGACCGACGAATAGGCAATCAGCTTTTTCATATCCTCTTGCACCAGCGCCACCAGCGAGGTGTAGATGATGGCAATCACCGACAGGCCAAACACCAGAGGGGCAAAGTCATGTGAGGCGAGCGGGAACATGGGCAGAGAAAAGCGGATGAAGCCATAGCCGCCCATTTTCAGCAATATGCCAGCCAGAATGACAGAGCCCGCTGTGGGCGCCTCGACATGCGCATCGGGCAACCATGTGTGTACGGGCCACATGGGCATTTTGACCGCGAAAGAGGCAAAGAAGGCGAGCCAGAGCCATGTTTGCATTGAGGCCGGAAAATTGGTCTTGAGCAAAACCGCAATATCAGTTGTGCCCGCCACGCCATACATAGCCATGATCGCCAGCAACATGAGCAGCGAGCCCAGCAAGGTGTAGAGAAAGAATTTGAAGCTGGCATAAATGCGCCGCTGACCGCCCCAAATGCCGATGATCAGGAACATGGGAATAAGGCCAGCCTCGAAGAAGAGATAGAAGAAGACCAGATCCAGCGCGCAAAACACGCCGATCATCATCGTCTCAAGCACGAGGAAGGCGATCAAATATTCCTTCACGCGGGTGGTAATCGTCTCCCATGAGGCGAGAATGCAGAAGGGCATTAAGAAAGTGGTGAGCAGAACGAAAGGCATGGATATGCCATCCACGCCCAGCTTGTAGAGGATGGTATTGGTCATCCAGCTTTTGCTTTCCACCAATTGGAAGCTGGCTGAAGCCGGATCAAACTGCGCCCAAGCAAAGAGCGAGAGCACGAAGGTGATGAGGGTTGTCCAGAGCGCGGCCCAGCGGGCATTGCGCAGCGTTGCTTCATCCTCACCGCGCAGAATAAGGATGAAAGCCGCGCCAATGAGCGGCAGAAGAATAAGTCCGGTGAGGATGCCAAAGCCAAACATTAGCGCACGCCCCCCAAGAGATAATAAGTGATGAGCGCGGCAACACCGATCAGCATGGCAAAGGCATAATGATAAATATAGCCAGTTTGTAGTTTCACGATGCGTTGCGTGGCATCCAGCACACGCAGCGAAATGCCATCGGGCCCAAGCCGATCAATGATCCAGCCATCGCCCCCCTTCCAGAACACACGCCCCACAAACAAGGCCGGGCGCACAAAGAGAAAGTCATAAAGCTCGTCAAAATACCATTTGTTGAGCAAGAACCGATAGAGCTGCGGATTGGCCTTGGCGATGAGCGCGGCTGTGCCTGGATGCAGCACATAGACATAA
>CAIVAX010000315.1 GCA_903903935.1 uncultured Hyphomicrobiales bacterium
AGCGCTGCCCGTTCGAGAGTAACTTTCATCGATCTATCCGCCGGAAACTAACCAAATCAGCCCCAGTTGGAGACTGGAGCCTGAAGGGATGAAGAGTCTGGCGCGCGGCGGCCCCAAGCGCAAGCCTGAGGCGAGTTTGAGCTGGCAAACTCAGGGCTTTCCCCCAGCTTTTAAAGCGAGCCTGTTTCAGGGCTGACTAGACTCGCCAAGCCCCTGCCCAGAAGGCAAGACTTAACCAGCCCTTAATCAGCCCCAATTAACCTGCAAACTTGATATCAGCAGGCCAATCTAGGGCCCCGCCCCACGACCTGCCAAGGCCAAAAGGGCACAAGACCAAAAGAGCAGTGGCGCTCTTTGCAAAGACGCTCATTTCGGACAGATCGCTTCAACCAGACAGTGCAACCAGATAGTGAAAGACAGGCTTGGCTAAGGATCGCATAGGCAATAGGCGCGAACCTGTTCTGGGCAGCCCCGCCCCCCGGACTGGTGACCTGCGTGTGGATGCCAGCGACCGGATCGGCGCCGTGCCGGCCAGACACCAGCGGCAGGACGAGCCCGAGGCCGCAAGCCAGCCCCCCTCCAGCCGCCGCAAAAGCTCATCCCCTCAAGATCGCGGCAGCAAGCGGCGTTCTGGGCGCTCTGTGCTGGGCCATTTGCTCTATTGGTCGCTTGTGCTGGGCGTCTGGGGCGTGATCGGCCTAACTGGCCTTATCGTCTATCATGCCGGACAATTGCCCCCCATTGATCAATTGGCCATTCCCAAGCGCCCGCCCAATATTGCGATTCTAGGTATTGATGGCACGCTCATGGCCAATCGCGGCGACACCGGCGGCCCGGCCATTCAATTGCGCGAATTGCCTGCCTATCTGCCCAAGGCCTTTGTCGCGATTGAGGATAGGCGCTTTTATTCACATGCGGGCATTGATCCCATCGGCATAGCTCGCGCCGCAGCGCGCAATCTGACAGGGCGCGGGGGCGTGCAAGGTGGCTCCACCCTCACCCAGCAATTGGCGAAGAATCTCTTCCTCACGCAGGAGCGCACCTTCTCGCGCAAAATTCAGGAAGCCATTTTATCTCTCTGGCTAGAGCATAAATTCTCCAAGGATCAAATTCTCGAACTCTATCTCAACCGCGTTTATTTTGGCGCGGGTGCTTATGGTGTGGAAGCAGCGGCGCGCAAATATTTCGGCCATAGCGCCAAAGAGACAACCCTCAGCCAGGCCGTGGTTTTGGCCGGCCTGATGAAGGCGCCCACAAAACTCGCACCCAATCGCAATCCCAAAGGCGCGATTGAGCGGGCCGCACAAGTGATCACGGCGATGCAGCAAGAAGGCTTTATCACCGAAGCCATGGCGAAAATCGCGCTAGCCCAACCTGCCGAAGTCTATCGCGATACGGGGGCGGGCTCGATCAATTATGTCGCCGATTATGTGATGGATGTTCTGGCCGATACGATTGGCGCTATTGATCAAGATCTGATTGTCAGCACCACAATTGATCCTGCCATGCAGGCCTCTGCAGAAAAGGCTCTGGCCGAAGAGCTCGACAAACAGGGCCCGAAATTTGCCGTCAGTCAAGGCGCGCTCATCTCCATTGATGTGAATGGACAGATCAAAGCTCTTGTGGGTGGCAAATCTTATGCTGAAAGCCAGTTCAACCGCGCCGTTGCAGCCAAACGACAGCCCGGCTCGTCCTTCAAGCCATTCGTCTATCTCACCGCGCTCGAACATGGCTTAACGCCAGATACGATCCGCGAAGATGCGCCCATTAACATCAAGGGCTGGCAACCTGAAAACTCCACCCATCAATATTCCGGCGCCGTCACTTTGACCAAGGCGCTGGCGCTCTCGCTCAATACGGTAGCGGTGCGTTTGGGGTTGGAAGTTGGTGCCAAAAATATTGCCGCGACCGCCCATCGCTTGGGCATTAATTCAGATCTGCAGATCAATGCCTCGATTGCTCTGGGCACATCGGAAGTCACACCGCTGGAACTCACCGGCGCCTATGTCGCCTTTGCCAATGGCGGCATTGGCATCCAGCCCCATATCATCGAAAAAGTGCGCTCGGGCACAGGTGAAATGCTCTATCTGCGCAAAGGCGCCAGCAATGGCCGCATCATCGAAGCACACTATGTGGCGATGATGAATACGATGATGCAGGAAACTTTGCTCACCGGCACTGCCCGCAAGGCCGAAGTAAAAGGCTGGCAGGCAGCCGGCAAAACCGGGACGAGTCAGGATTATCGCGATGCTTGGTTCGTTGGCTATACAAGCCAGCTCGTCACCGGTGTCTGGATGGGCAATGATGATGCTTCACCCACTAAGCGCGTCTCTGGCGGCAATCTGCCTGTCGATGTCTGGACCCGTTTCATGCGCGAGGCACATCGCAATCTGCCCGTGCAGCCCCTGCCGCTCTCAAATCTGAATTGGCGCACTCTCGCCCCAGTCGCAAATTCAGCGCAACAACCTGCCTTTGCTCCTGAGTCTGCACCTGCCGCACCGATGGCCGCCGGTGCGCCGCTGGATGTCTTGCCGCCCATGCGCGCGTCAAATCCGACACAATCCGCTGGCTTGCCAGAGAGCCGCATTCCGCCATCGACGCCAGCAACGCTGCCGCCGCAGATGAGCACAGCGACACAAAATCCAATCGGTGCCAAACCAGCAAATCAAACCGCCAATATGCCCCGCCCGCGGGACGCTGAATTAAATCGCGGGTCGGAGGATAGCCTACTGCCCCCGGCTCAAATCGGACCATCAACTGGCCGATCGCTCAGCCCAGCCCGCCCAGAGCCCGTGCGCTCTGAGCAGGGCAAAGACCAAGGGATTTTCAATCGCCTATTTGGCCGCTGATCATCCTAAATGAGATGATGATCTCAGAAGAAAGCCTGCAATTATTAATGCAGACTCACTGTGAGCAATTCCTGCTCCCACGCATTGGCCAAAGCCTCATCGCGCGTATCAGTGATCATAATGGGTGCGCCGGTGGCATTGAGCAAAACAAATAGCGGCATGCCCGGCGCCATTGGCGGCAAGCCTGGATACAGGCTCTGCACCTCATCCGAGCGCATTTGTTTAACATAGGCGAGTGCGCCTTCACCCAGATGAGCAAATTGCTCATGCGTCAAAGGTGCGCCATGAGAAATCTTCTGTGAAGTCGTGATCTTCTGTGAAGTCATAATGCTACCCTCTCTTGGGCGGCCACTTGGCCCGCCTGTTTCAAATTGGAATGCGAAAATTGAGCCTCAAACTCAAGCCTCACCCCAAAGTTGAAATTTCTATTTTGCGAATGACTTTCTCGGGCTCTGGTCTGGCCAGATCAATCACCAACAAGCCATTCGTCAGATCCGCACCAAGGACTTGCATGCCCTCGGCCAGTAGAAAGGCGCGCTGAAACTGGCGTGCGGCAATGCCGCGATGCAGATAAATGCGATCCTTATCATCCTGCTGGCGACCGCGAATGATCAACTGGCGCTCTTCCAGCGTGATCTCTAATTGCTGACGGGTGAAGCCAGCCAGCGCCAGCGTAATGCGCAAGCGCTCAGGCTCATGTGCGCTCTTGGCCAATCGCTCGATATTATAGGGAGGATAGCCATCAGACGGGGCGCGAGCGACCCGATCTAAGGCCCGTTCGATCTCATCGAACCCGAGCAAAAAAGGCGAATTTAACGTCGGCATACGTGTCATCTCGAAGCCCCTCAGGCACTTCGCAGGGACCAAAAGCATCCCTGACTAGAGTGAAAGATAATATCTCCGCTCCCCTAATCAAGACCCTGCCAAGGCTAGAGCCCTGAACATTTGATTTTAAGCGCAAAAAGACCAGTTTACCCCCATGCCGCCCTGTTCTATGCACAAGGCTAGATCCAACCTTAGCTTCACCTAATCTGGGATACCCATATGGCAAAGATCGTTCTTGGACTGGCGACCTCTCACAGCCCCAATGTCTCGACCGTGCCCGAATTATGGGCCCTGCATGCCGAACGCGACCGGCGCAATCCCAATCTGGATTTTGCGGCTCTGGTTAAAGCTGCCCCGCCCCATCTGGCCGACCAACTCACGCCAGAGGTCTTTGCCGCCAAACATTCGACCTGCCAGCGGGCCATTGACGTCTTGAGTGACGCCTGGCGCCAATCTGATGCTGACCTCATGCTGGTGATTGGCGATGATCAGCGCGAATTGTTTTTAGATGAATGCTCGCCGGTCTTTGCGCTCTATTCGGGCCAAGAGCTGATCGACATTCCCCCCGCTCCCGAAACTGTGGACCCCTCACATAAGCCCGCCCTGTGGTCGCGTCATGCGCAACACACCGAGGCCTATCCCACCCAGCCTGAGCTGGCGCGTGAGCTTATCCGCGCTCTATGTGTGCAGGGCTTTGATGTGGCCAATTCATCGGCGCAATTTGCCGGTCGCAGTCTTGGCCATGCCTATACTTTTGCAAGGCTGCGGCTGATGCGCGATCACGTCAAGCCAATGATCCCGGTGTTCATCAATTGCTATTACCCGCCCAATCAGCCCAGCGCGCAAAGATGTTTTGATTTTGGCCTGGCTCTGCGCCGCGCGATTGATGGACTGCCGTCAGATCAAAAAATTGCCATCGTCGCCTCTGGTGGCTTGAGCCATTTTGTCATTGATGAGGCGCTTGATCAGCAAGTGCTGAGCGGCATCATAAACAAAAAGCGCGAATTGCTTGATGCGCTCCCCATGCACAAGCTCAACAGCGGCAATTCGGAAATTCGCAATTGGATCGCCGCTGCAGGCGCCATGCATGATATGCCAGCCCGCCTGATTGACTATGTGCCAGCCTATCGCTCGGAAGCTGGCACGGGCTGCGGCATGGCCTTTGCCCGCTGGGATGCGGTCTGAGAGCTGGCACTAAGTTCTCACTGCTGATCGCGCCGCGCCGCAAGTTCACGTTGTGCCGCAAGATCACGCTGCGCCGCAAGTTCACGCTGTGCCTCTTGCGCCGAGCTGGAGAGATTGGGCGCCAGATTATGCGCCCGCAAGGCATTGGCCAATTGCACCCGTAAAAAGCCACTCGTTGTGTAGCGCGTGACGCCTGAATAATAACGATCCGCCAAACGCCGCACCATTGCCGAATAGGCCTCGAGCAATTCTGGCACAATGGTGAAATGATCGTAATTGACGATTGTATAGACCTGCCGCCCCAAGGGGGAGAGACAGCGCACAACTTCATCTTCAACACGTTTGACATCTTCAATCGTGCGAATGGCCAAACGCTCGAAATTGACAAAGAACAAATTTTGCTCCGGCACATAATTAAAGCGCGAGGCAAAGGGGATGTTGAGCAAATGAGCACGCAAGCTCATCGGCTCGGATCGAAAAAGGCGCTCATCCATCAGCTTGAGATCAGCTGCAATCTGCGGCTTAAAATCCATCTGCGCCAGAATGTCTTTTTCAAGATCAAGGCCGGGAGCCATCTCGATCAATTCCAAGCCAGAGGGCGTCAGGCGAAAGACACAACGTTCAGTGATGTAGAGAACGTCTTTACCGCTCGCAGCTGCATATGCGCCGCTGAAAGTGATGTGATCAACGCTCTGAACAAATTTATGCGTTCTGCCCTCTTGATTGATCTTGATCTGACCATTGAGAACAGCAAGATCTGCGCCAGAGGTGGTAAAAGCGCCCATGAATAGAACCTTTTTGGCATTCTGGCTGATATTGATAAACCCACCTGCACCAGTCAGCCGATCACCAAAGCGGCTGACATTGACATTGCCTGCTTGATCCACTTGACCCAGCCCCAGACAAGCCAAATCCAAGCCGCCGCCATCGTAGAAATCAAATTGATAGGGCTGATCGATCACCGCTTGCGTATTGGTCGCCGCACCAAAATTCAGCCCCGAGGCGGGCATGCCGCCAATCACCCCGGGCTCGGCCGTCAAAGTGATGAGATCGAGAATCTCCTCCTCATTAACAATCTCACTGAGCACTTCAGGTGTGCCAATTCCCAAATTAACAATTTGATTGGGCCGCAATTCAAGCGCGCCGCGCCGCCCTACCACTTTGCGCAAACTCATCGGCAGCGGCGGCATCAAAGCCGTGCGCACTCTAATCTCACCAGAGAAGGCCGGATTATAAGGAGTGGCAAAAGTCTGCCAATGGGTTTCAGGCGGCGCCACAACAACACAATCGACCAAAATACCCGGTACTTTCAC
>CAIVAX010000316.1 GCA_903903935.1 uncultured Hyphomicrobiales bacterium
ATTGACCATTTAGAGATTACATCTTTACGAATTCTCAATCCTTCGCAGTCCGCCAAAAAAACAACATCGCAGTTTCTGCGCTTGGCGCCGCCCTCATCCACAAAATTGGTGAGCTGATCCGTTCTCAGGCTCAAAGGTTCAGTTTTGCTAACAGCTGTTTAACGCTCTGGGGGTAATCTGACTCAATTCGCAATTGAGCCAGACCCCATGCGCAAACCTATTATGACTTTTGCTCCCTCCCGCCCGACTTTGGCTCCGCAAGCCAAACCAGAGACGGATCGGCGTCGCTATCAGCGGGTCAATATTCGTTTATTGGGCCGCTTTTCCATGCCCAATCGGCTCGAATATCCGTGCCAAACTTTGAATATGTCGCCCGGCGGCATTGCCATCAATGCGCCTGTGCGTCCTGAGATCGGCCACAAGCTGAGTGTGCAGCTGGATATGCTTGGCCAGCTACAAGGCCAAGTCGTGCGCCATATGGACACAGGCTTTGCAGTTGAATTAGAGCAATTGTTTCTCAATCCAGAAAAGCTGGCCGATCAATTAACTTGGCTGGCCAATCGCTCCACCCATGGCGATCAAGATGCGCGTCGGCATATCCGCATTGAGCCGCTTCATCGACATGTAAAGATCGAGCGCGCAGGCGTGCCGCCCTTTGCAGGCATTGTGTTGAATATCTCACGCTCAGGTGCGTGCTTAGAAACAGATCGCAAGCTGACTATAGGCACAGACGTCAAAATAGGGCGCTTATCGGCCCATGTGGTGCGCGAAGTTAAGAATGGTTTTGCGGTGGCCTTTGATGAGATTATCCCTGCGCATGAGTTCAGCAGCGATATCAGATTATAGACCGCCTGCATGACCAAGCAAAAGATCAGCTTTTTACTTTTGTGCGGAATGGCAAGCCTGGTGATTGTTTTGGGCAATACGGCCCTCACCCGACCTGGATCGGATCAAGGCAAGCCAAGACCCAACATCAATCTGGCAGTGGGTGGTCAAATCTTACATTTGGACCAAGGCTATCTCTTTAGAACCAATTCTCCCACGCGCAGCGAAAAAGATCAGATCACCCTGATTGCGCAATTTCCAGATCTGCGTCCCTTCACGCAATTCACCACGGATAAAGAGGCACGCCAACGCCGCGTTCTGATCACACTCAAACCAATGGATGAGTCGCGCGGTGAGATCGCACCTGAAGATCGTCCCTCACGGCTCTATGCGCGCTATCTCAAACCAGCGACGGGGGGATTGGAGAAAGGCCTGTTACAACGTCACTTTGAACCTGGGTCGCCTTATCAAAGTGAGGATTTGTTCCTTTCACCGCCAGATGGCCGCGCCTTTTATGCACGCTGTTCGCGTCCCAATCCTCAAGCGGATGTGATCGAAGAGAGCTGCTTTACCGAAATGCGCCATGCGGGCTTAGAGATCAGAATTCTTTTTGCCCCTGATATGCTGGGGCAATGGTCCCTGCTCACCGATGGGGTGCGTTCCTTGCTGAACAAAGCCCTCAAAGACGGGGCTAATGCTGCAAGAGCACAAACAGGCTGATCGAACGCAGGTTGATCAGAAATCCTCAAGATCGAAATCGAGGATAGCCATTTGCAACGTATAGGTTTTGCCCTTGGCATCATCAGCCGAGATAATCCCCAGAAAATCTGGACCATTATTTAGCTCAACCGAATCAGTCTTTTTGGTGCGCGCCACAATGGTGAGAGCGTCATTCTCGAGAAGGCGGCGCAGATAGTCTTGCAGCACATGGCGCTCGACCGGCAGACGCATTTCAAAGGCGAAGGAGCGATCGCCATCTTCATCATCCACACTGA
>CAIVAX010000317.1 GCA_903903935.1 uncultured Hyphomicrobiales bacterium
AATATTGGGAGCTGGTTCGCAAGAACGATTATTATGCCAATGCTGGCGGCGAATATGAGCAATATGCTGATCCCAAGTGGAAGAACATTCCCAATGGTGTTCCCAGAATTGGAGCGCCGAACCAGATCGTCCAGATCGGCGATCAGGCTTTCTTCATGTATGAGGAACAGAACCAGTTCCGGACAATCCCTACAGATTGCCGCGAACATGATCCGGTCCTGAAATACGACCAGACCATGAATGGTCTTTCGGTTGGCTGCTGGGAAGGCGATACTCTGGTTGTGACCTCCATGGGCTTTTCGGCAGATACCTGGCTCGATTGGCCCGGCTATATGCACAGTAATGAAATGGTCGTCATCGAGAAGTTCAAGCGCGATGGCGATGGACTTGAGTATCAGCAGATTATTCAGGACCCCGTCATGTTCCTGCGCCCCTGGGTGAACCCCATCACTAAGCTGAATATCAATAAAACGCCTGGTGCGCAGCTCATGCAAGACGTGCCTTATATTGATCGCTCGCTGGGCAAGTTGTTTGATCCCAACTATCGTGGTTGATTGATCATTCCTTCAAATCAGGTGCGGGCCTTGGGCCCGCACTTTTGCATTCACAAGAGAAGCCGCTTGATTTTCGGCTCTAACAAAAGTCTGGGGAGGTCCGATGTTCACTGTCGAACTCGGCATCATGATTGTTTATCGGTTGCTGGCGCTGATCGTTGCAGCCATGATGTTTTACGTCCTCTGGCGTGAAAAGGACTGGAAGCAGCAATTCTTTGCGGTGCTCGTCTTTATTCCCTTTATTCTTCGTGCAGCGGGAGTGAAATAATGACGCTGAGCGAAACAATCCAATCCAATAAATCGGCAGCTGGCTTTACTGTGGCGGCTGTTGTGCTCTCTGTTGTGTCAGGATCAATCTTCCTGTCCATGCGTGAGGCAGAGCCGATCATTGCTGGTCCTGGTGTGACTAAACAGCATATGCTGAGCGAATATAATCCCAATCTGGCAGGCAGTCAGGGTGACACGCCTGTCTTTGAGCTGGCGGGTGAAAAGCCGGGCGGCACAGTGACCATTTTGGGCGGCACACATCCGCAGGAAATTGCCGGCATGATGGCCGCTGTTCTCCTGATTGAGAATGCCAAGGTCACGCAGGGCAAGTTGATGGTTGTCCCACAATCTAATCGTTCGGGTTTCAGCCATACCGATCCGATGGAAGCCTATTTGCATTCCTATACAATTGAGACCCCCAATGGCCCGCGCTGGTTCCGCGTTGGCATGCGTTTGAGCAATCCTGTTGATCAATGGCCGGATCCAGATGTCTTTGTCCATCAACCCAGCTTTGAAAATCTGATTGGTCATGAGACACGCAATCTCAACCGCAATCATCCGGGCACTGCCACGGGCTGGCTGACGGGCCGCGTCAGCAATGGCTTGACCGCTCTGGCCAAGTCGTCTTCGCTGATTTTCGATCTGCATGAAGCGCAACCCGAATATCCAGTGATTAATATGATGGTTGTGCATGAGCGCGCCTTTGAAACGGCAGCTACGGCGCAATCTATGATGCAGGCGCGTCGTATTCCGATGAGCATTGCAGCATCACCGAAGAATTTGCATGGTCTGAGCCATCGTGAATTTGGTGATCATACCAAAGCTGAGTCTTTGCTCGCAGAAACTGCCAATCCGGCTATGGGTCGCTTCCGTGGCCGCACCAGCCTTGATCTGGTGGTTGGTGGTAAGGACGAAAATTATATCCGCGCCTCGAAACTTGGCCGTACCTTTGTGAAGATTGATGAGAATGGCTGGCCTTTGCAAGTGCGCGTGGCCCGTCATTTGGCGTCGATTGAAGAAGTGATCAATGCTTATAATGAGCTCAATCCCAAGACCCCAATCATTGTTGAAAACATCCCCAAATATAAGGATGTGATCGAAAAGGGATTAGGTGCCTTCCTCAAGCCGCCGCCAAAGGTCTGAGGTTTGTCTCATCTGCCTTGAAAAGCAGGATCGTTAAAAGCAGGGTCTTGACCCTGCTTTTTTTATGGCGAAAGCGGATCTGTGAAGAGCGGCGGAGGTGACTTTGCCCCTAAGTTTTATTCGGTTCTGAGTTTGCCTCAGGGAAAGTCAGGGCTGAGTGGCTCGATTGGCTGAGGCACTGATTAATGATCAGTCTAACGGCGTTGTGGAGCAAGCGGCAACAGCCCGCCTTCATTGCCAAAGCTACCGGGATAAGCGAGCTCATAAAAGCCACTGATCGTTAAATGCACGACAACAGGCTTGGCCGATTGGTTTTGAAAATACCAGCCATGGGCGCCCGCGAAGGGCGCAATCAAATAGCCATTCTTTTGCAGGCCAATGCGTTTTTCATAGCTCTGTTCATGCCCCTTTTTAGTGTCGGGCTCGGCTAGGGTTTCGCCGTGGAAGTCGAAATAAAATTCTTCTGGATCATCGAGATTTTCGACGCGCCATGAATAGGTGAGGGCATCGCCCTGATCCATGCGCACTGTATATTCAAGCTCAGATTTATGTGGGCCTGCTTCGGGAGCCAGCAGCGATATTTCAAATTGATCACTGCGCCAGAGCTTATAGGAGAAGCCAAAGGCCTTGGTCTCCCCCTCATAGACCTCTTCTTGAACTAAAGAGGGCTCGGCTTTGGGGGCGTGTCGCACCATTTCATGGGCGTTGGAGTCAAACCCAAAGGGGGTAAGACATAGCACCAGGCCAGATAAAACTGGCATGGCGCTTGTTTTTATCTTTTGCACAGCATCAGACTGATTAGTGCGAGAAT
>CAIVAX010000318.1 GCA_903903935.1 uncultured Hyphomicrobiales bacterium
AAGATTGTTCCTTAATGTTTGCACCTAGTAGCCTGAGAGGATAATTCTAGCATGAGCCACCATTTGTTACAATATCTGAAGCTTCAGTAGGATGTAGCGTGTACATGCTATATCGATCCGATCGTTATCGATCATGAAGGCACTGGCTATAAATCCGACTGCACCTTGCATATGAAAGCAGGAACATCACTGCATTCAGACGGTATTTCTCATGATCCTTATGTTAGTTTTGATCAAGCTGCCGACCGCCTAGAAAAACGTCTGCGTCGCCATAAACAAAGATTGCAATCGCATCATGCGTCCAATCATGCTGCGCCCGATCAGATTGCCGGCATGATCTCAGATTATGTCTTTGAGGCGCCTGAGGGGGATCGTTAGCTCGATGATCAGTTTAATCCTTTGATCATTGCTGAGCGGAGCTCAGAATTGAAGAAAATGGCCGTATCAGATGCAGTGACAGAACTTGATTTGACAGGAGCACCAGTCCTAGTCTTTTGTCACGCCGGCTCTGGCAGAGTTAACCTTGTCTATCGGCGTATGGATGGCAATATCGGCTGGATCGATCCAACGGAAGTTAAGAACTGATCCTCCCTCACATGACAATCTCAATTGTGGGTTCACGATAGGACGGGTTCGGCATGAAGCTTGCTTGCCGAACTTAAGGAAACCAATGGACTTAAAATGCCCAATAAAGATTTGATCACGATTGAGTCAGTGATCCCCAATATGAGAGTGGCGAATAAGAAGCAGGCCTTGCTTGAGTTGAGCGAGAGGGCAGCGCAATTGTCCGGGCTCGATGCGCGCGAGATTTTCGATGCTTTGCTTCAGCGCGAGCGATTGGGTTCAACAGGGGTTGGCAATGGGATTGCTATTCCTCACAGCAAATTGGCTAAGGCCCAAACTTTGTTTGGCGTCTTTGCCCGTTTGGAAAAGCCGATCAACTTCGACTCTCTTGACGCACAACCCGTCGACATTCTCTTTTTGCTGATTGCCCCTGATTCTGCAGGAGCTGATCATTTGACGGCCTTATCGCGTGTGGCCCGCAGTCTCAGAGATAAGGGCTTGGTTGCTAAATTGCGCGCAACCCATGATGCGTCGGCGATTTATTCTTTACTGGTTCAGGCGCCTAAATCTTATGCAGCCTAAGAGCCCTGCAGCTTAAGCTAGGCTCTGACCCATAGACGCTGTGCATAATCGATAGCATAGCGCTCTGGATGACTGGCGATGCCCGCTAGTCCTGTGATCACAGCCTGATCATCCATAATCAGTCGGATGGGCATTTTTTCCAAGAGCGATTGCATGGGCGTTTTGGCGCTGAACGTGGATCTAAATGCAGCGGGATCAGCAAAGGGCAGGATTTTCGGCAAAATGCCGCCCGCAAGCGTGATGCCTCCTGTTGCCGCAAAACAAATCGCCATATCGCCAGAAAATTGGGCAATCAGACGCCAAAACACCCGTAAGCTATTGGCAGCTTCGCTTTGCGGATCACGCAAGGCCTCTTCCGAAATCTGCGCTGCAGGAAGAACCTCGCTGGGGAATTGGCCTAAGCTGTTCAGCCTTGCCTGATGCAGCCTTGAAAGGCCGGGGCCTGAAAGTAGACTTTCGGCCGAAACGCGCCCATGGAGCTTTTCGATTAAGGGCCAGAGGGTAAAGTCTTCTGGCGTGACGGGACCAAAATCCATATGCCCTGCTTCACTGGGCAAGGCTTGGTAGCCCCCTGACGTTTGCAGCAAAAGGCTCACACCAAGCCCCGTTCCCGGTCCAAGAATAAGCTGCGGACCATTGGGGATTGCAAGCTGTGGGGCTCCAAAGGGTTGCGTTTGATCTTGGCCAAGGCTGGGCAGACTTAGGGCAAGCGCTTCAAAGTCATTGAGAAGCAGGCCCTGTGAGAGCCCAAATTGGCCAGCTATTTTGGGACCGTCTAAAGTCCAGGACGCATTGGTCAAGCTGAGGGTTCGATGATGCAAAGGCCCGGCGGCGCTGATAAGGAGCGAGAGCGGGTGAATAGAATTGGTCTCCAGCACTTGCTTCAAAATGTCTTCATATGAGGCTGAGTCCTCGGTCCTATGTCGATCTAAGAGCTCTAGGGGAGCCCCTAAATGACGAATGAGGCCCATCCGGACATTTGTGCCGCCAATGTCGCAGACAAGAATGGGGGTGGGGAATAAAGTGCTCATCATCTCACTTGGTCATTAAAGCAAAAAGGGGAATAACTTCTGCCCCTCAAGGGCGGCTGTGCCAATTTGCTTGGCGTGGGGGATCAGACGTCTTAAATAACCTCTTCTCATCATCCGTTTTGCGGGGCTGCAATGACCTATCAGCATCATCCCATCCTGCCTCTGGGTAAAGATACAACGCCTTACAGAAAACTGACAGCTGAAGGCGTCACAATCGAGAAATTCAGAGACAAGGAGATATTGGTTGTCTCGCGTGAGGCCATCCGCCTTTTGGCCGAGACGGCCATGATTGATATTAATCATCTCTTGCGCCCCGGTCATCTCTCACAATTGGCCAAAATTCTCGATGATCCCGAAGCAACCAGCAATGATCGGTTCGTGGCTTTTGATCTTTTGAAGAATGCCAATATCGCCGCTGGCGGTGTTTTGCCCATGTGCCAAGATACCGGAACGGCAATTGTCATGGGCAAAAAGGGACAATGCGTCTGGACTGACGGTGATGATGAGAGCGTTGTCGCGCAAGGCATTCAGGATGCTTATGAGAAGAAGAATCTGCGCTATTCCCAGCTCGCTCCTCTGTCTATGTTTGAGGAGAAAAACACCAAAACAAATTTACCCGCGCAAATCGAAATTTATTCTGAAGGTGAAGACAGCTATAAATTTTTGTTCATGGCCAAGGGCGGCGGATCAGCAAACAAGACCTTCTTGTTTCAACAGACACCCTCAGTTCTCACTCATGATCGGATGATCGCTTTTCTCAAAGAGAAGATTCTCACCTTAGGGACCTCCGCTTGCCCTCCCTATCATTTGGCTATTGTGATTGGCGGCACATCTGCTGAGTTCAATCTTAAATGTGTGAAGCTGGCCTCAGCGCGTTATTTTGATTCTCTTCCAACTCAAGGCAGCGAGGAAGGCCATGCTTTCCGCGACATCGCCATGGAAGAAGAAATCCATAAGCTGACCCAGCAATTGGGGGTCGGGGCCCAATTCGGCGGCAAATATTTTTGTCATGATGTGCGTGTCATCCGATTGCCCCGTCACGGCGCATCTTTGCCAATTGGCCTTGGCGTCTCTTGTTCGGCAGATCGTCAGGCTTTGGGCAAGATTACCCGCGAAGGCGTCTTTTTAGAGGATCTTGAGCATGATCCGGCCCGTTTCATGCCTCATACTGATGAAACACATCTGAACGATGATGTTGTTAAAATCGATCTCAATCGGCCCATGAAGGATATTTTGGAGACTTTGTCGCAATATCCCATCAAGACACGCCTGTCTCTGTCAGGGCCGATGATAGTGGCGCGCGATCTTGCCCATGCCAAATTACGTGATGCGCTTGAAAAGGGTCAGCCATTACCAGACTATTTCAAAAATCATCCCGTTTATTATGCCGGCCCCGCCAAGACTCCTGAAGGGGCGCCTTCGGGTTCCTTTGGTCCGACAACCGCCGGGCGCATGGATTCCTTCGTTGATCAATTTCAAGCCGCGGGCGGCTCTATGGTGATGCTGGCGAAGGGCAATCGATCCAAAGATGTCCGAGACGCTTGCAAAAAGCATGGTGGTTTTTATTTGGGCTCAATCGGTGGCTCGGCGGCGCGGCTTGCACAAGATTGCATTCGCAAGGTCGAGGTTCTCGCCTATCCAGAATTAGGCATGGAAGCAATCTGGCGGATTGAAGTAGAGGATTTTCCCGCCTTCATCATCATTGATGATAAGGGCAATGACTTCTTTAAAGATCTCAATCTTGGCTAAGCCTAGAGCTGCGATCTGGCTCATTTATCATAGGGGGAGGAAGAGATGATCCAGATCAATAATTGGCTCAGTGTTGATGAGAAAGAGATCATCGAGACCTTCCAACGGGCCTCAGGGCCCGGTGGACAGAATGTCAATAAAGTTTCGAGTGCAGTCCAATTGCGCTTTGATGTCGATCAATCGCCAAATCTCCCGCCAGATGTTGCAGAGCGATTGAAGAAATTGGGGGGCCGTCGCATGACGAATGACGGTGTTCTCGTTCTCAATGCGCAGAGATTTCGTACACAAGAGCGCAATCGGGCTGATGCCCTTGAGCGATTGATCGAGTTGATCCGCGAGGCTTGCATACGCCCTGTGCTGCGCCGAGCGACGCGTCCAACTCTTGGCTCACAAAGACGCCGCGTGGATGAAAAGAAGATAAGATCAAAGGTTAAATCTCTCCGACAGAAGGGACCGGAGCGGGATTAGGTCTTTTAAAGATAGTCTTCACACTCTCTAAAGTGCTTCGGGCCAGTGGCGAGGATTTCAGCGCGGCTTTAAGAGAAAGTAAGCTCAGATAGGCCTGTCCCTTCAAGCTGAGGGCATGGCGATAATCATAAAGATCAATCTGATTGACTTTAAAACGGCGTTTATAGGCATAATCCCCAATTGTGAAATCGAATTTGCGAAAGCCCTGATCATGTAAATGGCGCATGGTTCCCTCGATGATCAATTTACCAGGCGAGAAGGTTTTCCAGCGCTCATCACCCGTCCCCAAGCGCACCATTGCATAATGAGGTCCATGGGCAAGACCCATTAAGGCCGCAACAACTTCGCCTTCAATTGTCAAAGCTGTTAGGATTGACTCTCCAGTTTGAAGGCCGTTAAGCAAAACATC
>CAIVAX010000319.1 GCA_903903935.1 uncultured Hyphomicrobiales bacterium
CACCGACTTTTTCAAGCGCTTGATAGATCGGCACCGTCCCAATCGGCACAGGCGAATTACGAATAATCCAATCGCGAATATTATGAATATTGCGGCCCGTGGAGAGATCCATCACCGTATCCGAGCCCCAACGGATCGACCAGACCAGCTTTTCGACTTCTTCAGCCACGGAAGAGGTGACAGCCGAATTGCCAATATTGGCATTCACCTTGACCAGAAAATTGCGGCCAATGATCATCGGCTCCAATTCAGGATGATTGATATTGGCGGGAATGATTGCGCGCCCGCGGGCAATTTCATCGCGCACAAATTCAGGTGTGACAAAGGCGGGAAGAGAAGCGCCAAAGCTCTCGCCATCGGCAATCTTATCAAGGGCGCCAGGCAGCATGGTTTCGCGCCCGAGATTTTCGCGATGCGCGACATAGATCATTTCTTCGGTAATGATCCCGGCCTTGGCAAATTCATATTGTGTGACGAGAGCGCCTGTGGTGCCGCGCAAAGGCACGCGATTGGCCGGGCAGGGCGGCACGAGTTTTTCACCGGCGGCATCGCCATTATCTTCGGGCCGCAACACGCGTCCCTGATAGGTCTCGAGCCCTGAGCGTGTGGCCAGCCAAGGCCGCGCGCTGGGCAGGCCTTGGGAGAGATCAATGCGCGCATCCACCTCAGTATAGGGACCAGAGGCATCATAAATGCGAACCTTGGGCTCGTTGGGATCAGTCAGCGTGACTTCGCGAAACGGAATGCGCAGACCAGAATGATTCTTGGGCTCGTAATAAATCTTCTGCGAACCAGTCAGCGGACCTGTGGTGACGGTTTCAGGAACCAGACTTCCCTTTTTGGGCTGAATATTCATCAACGTCTCCCTCAAGCCAGAGTCAATTGGCCCCGCGCATAGCGCAGTCGGGCCCAAAACATGGGGTGCAAAGGAAGGGACGGCGTCAAGACAAACATTGCTCCCTTCGCTGGTCCTAACCAGATCAGGTTCAATGGGTGTAATCTCAGCCCCCGCATGCGGTGGCACCCCAGCAAAGGCAAATCTAATCCTGTTTTGAGGCCGAGGCAAGCATTTCAGAACTGCGAGCCGGTTTTCCCATAGGGAGGACGGGGAATAGCATTATGCGCCGCCCGCAGGGCCGTAGACCAGCGATCGCGCAAATCGTGAAAATAGCCGTCGGAATGATCGATTCGATAGTCCACATCCAGATGCAGGCTGTCGCGGCGGCACATCACAATATCGATCGGCAGGCTCACGCCAATATTCGATCGCATCGTGGAATCCATCGAGATGAGGGCGATTTTCAATGCATCCTCAATTTGCGTCTCAAACGAGACGGCACGATCTAAAACTGGCTTGCCATATTTATATTCACCAATTTGGAAGAAGGGCGCATCCTGGCTGCATTCAATGAAATTGCCTGCAGCATAGATCAAAAACAAGCGCATCTCATCATCGCCAATCTGGCCGCCGAATAAGAAGGACACATCAAAGCTGACCTGATTATTCATATAGCTTAAGCTATCGAGGTCATGAACACGCCTGACCGCTCGCCCGATCATCTGCGCCGCCTCAAACATAGTGGGGCAATCGCTCAGCCTCTCGAATGCTTTCGTATCAGGATTTTCAAAGCCTTCTTTCAAAAGATGGATGATGCTTTGCGTGGCGCTCAAATTGCCCGCGCTTGCAATCATCATCTGATAGCG
>CAIVAX010000320.1 GCA_903903935.1 uncultured Hyphomicrobiales bacterium
ATATCGAGCCTAAGGCGCGCATCAAGATTGGATAAGGGCTCATCAAGCAAAAGCAGGCGCGGGCGCACGACAATGCTTCTGGCCAAGGCGACACGTTGTTGTTGACCGCCGGATAATTCGCGCGGCAGGCGATGTTCCAATCCGGTTAACCCCACCATAGCGATGGCAGATTTGGTCCGCTCTTCAATTTCATTTCTGTCCAAGCGCCGCAGCTTCAGGCCGAAGGCGACATTGTCAAAGACGGTCAGATGAGGAAACAGCGCATAGGATTGAAACACCAATCCGATCTCGCGGCGATTGGCGGGCACGCGGGTGAGATCGCGCCCAGCTAAAGTCATCGTTCCATGTGTGAGAGGCAGCAGGCCAGCAATGGCGCGCATTAAAGTTGTTTTGCCGCAGCCAGACGGGCCTAAAAGGGCGAGCAATTGGCCCTGCTCCACGGCAACGGAAACATTCTCGACGGCCTTTTGTGCGCCGTAAGAAATCGTAATGTCGCGCAGATCAAGAAAATGAGACTCAGACATAACGAGACAATCCCAAAAGGCGCTCGGCCAAGAGAACGATCAATATGGTCAGCAGCGCCAGCAAGGTTGAGAGCGCAGCAATCGAGGGGTCATAGACAAATTCCATCGCCCCCAGCATATCAATGGGCAAAGTGGAAATGCCGGGACCGGTGAGAAACAGCGAGACCGGCACTTGATTGAATGAGGTGATGAACCCCAGAATGAAGGCGGCCATCATGCCGTTTTTGATATTGGGCAAGACAATGCGGAAGAAAGCTCCGCTGCGTGTCGTACCCAGCAAAATGGCAGCTTCCTCCACATCCACGCGCAAATGTGTCAGCGAGACGCTGACCACGCGCACAGCATAGGGCGCCACAAGGGCTGTGTGACCTAGAATGAGTGCAGCCATCACCGGCAGGCCAAGCGGGATGACGGCATAGCGCAGCAGGGCCAGTCCGGCGATAATGGCAGGCACAATCACGGGCGAGGTGATGATGGTGCGCATGGTCTCGCGAAACGGCACATCATAACGCGCGAGCGCATAAGCAGCTGGTACGCCCATCAAGAGAGACAGGCCCGTCGAGACGATCGCCAGTTCCAGCGAGAGAAGAAAGCTGACGCGAAAGCGCTCAATATCGAGAATGGCGATAAACCAACGCAGGCTCAGGCCTTGCGGCGGAAAGACCAAAATATCGCCAGCTGACAGACCTGCGCCCGCAATGATCAAAAAGGGGCCAAGCAAAAACAGCATGGCTAAAGCCAGTATGAGAGAACCAGCCTGCCGCATCATGAGGAGCGCTTTCCACTGGTGAGGCGGCGGATCAGCGAATGTGTGACAATGCTCATCGCGATTAAGATAGCGGCAATCACGCTGGCTGTTGCCACATCATTGGCAATTGATATGCGCTGATAGAGCAGGGTCTCCAGCATGAGCACTTTGGAGCCGCCCAGCACGGCGGGCGTAATATAGGCTGTGACAGCGCCGGTGAAAACCAATGTGCCGCCAATGATCAGGCCTTCACGCGTCAAGGGCAGAATGAGCTTGAAGAAAATGGTGATCCAATTGGCGCCCAATATACGCGCAGCGGGGATGATGTCGGAGGGCATGTTTTCGAGCGCGCTCGTCAAAGAGAGAACCATCAGCGGCAAAAAGAGTTGCAACAGGCCGATGAAAACCGCCGTTTCTGAAAAGAGCAGGCGCAAGGGCTCTTCAGTCAGGCCGATGCCAATGAGGGCTTTATTGATCAGGCCGGTGCGGCCGAGCAAAACAATCCAAGCATAAGTGCGCGCCACGGGCGAGATCATCAAAGGCAGAATAAACAGCGCGGTCATGCGGCTGCGTGTGAGGGCGCTGGCATTGGCAATGGTGAGGGCAATGCCATAGCCAATGATGGCAGACGCTAAAGTCACACCAAAGCCAAGACGCAAAGTGCGCAACATGACTTCTTGCGAGAGACCATCAGAGAAGAAGGTGAGATAGCGTGCCAAGCTCCAGCCATCTGCTGTGCGCAAACCTTCTGTGAGCAGGATGACAACAGGCAGCAGAAAAGCAATGCCGACGAAAACCATCGCCGGCATCATGAGGAGAAGACCTATTCTGCGGTCAGCAAACATGCTGATCACCCAGCTGTGTGATCAGCATGTGAAGTCTCAGCGCGCAATTTTGGTATTCCAGCCCGCAATCCATGCATCGCGATTGGCCAGCACTTGCTCAGGGGGAATGACCTTGAGGGATTTGGCCACATCCTCGCCATAGCTCAGCTGGTCAGCGATTTCAGGTGCCAGTTTCACATCGCGATTGGCAGGGCTATCGACAAGATCATTGGCAATGCGGGTCTGCGCCTCGGTGGAGAGCCATTCATTGATCAGCGCATAAGCGAGCTCTTTATTTTTGGAGCCCTTGACGACCGTCAACACATTCAAGCCGCCTGTCAGGCCTTCCTTGGGAGTGGCCCAAGCGATGGGCATGTTGAGCTTGGTGATGAGCGGCCAATTATAGCGACCTGTGACGGTGGCGTAGATCTCATCTTGCTGGAACAATTGTGTGAGCTGCGCGGCGCGCTCATAAAAGGTGACGACATCGCCTTTGATCGAACCAATCTTGTCAATGCTGGCAGCAAAGTCTGGGGATGTGCCATTGAGCGCGCGCTCAACCATGAACAAGAGCAGGGGCGCTTGTGTGGTGGTGATATTGGGCAGAGCCAAGCGATTTTTCAGCTTGGGTGACCACAGATCAGCCCAAGAATTGATCTCAATCTTGTCTTTGCGATAGATGATGCTGGTGGCATAGAAAGTATAGCCAACGCCGTAATTTTTGCCGATGGGATCTTTGGCAAAATCATAGAGCTTATTGAAGTTGGATAATTTGCTTGTATCGATCGGCTCGATCAAATCTTTGCGGGCGGCCTCAAGAGCGGTGAAATCAGCCAGAACAGCAATATCAGCTTCGGGATTGCCTTTGCGGGCTTCGAGTTTAGCCAGACGATCAGCAGCATTGCCAGCATCCACCACAATCTTGCAATTGCACTTGGCCTCGAAGGGGGCGTACAAATCCTTGCGCATCAGATCTTGGGCAATCGCAAAATTTGAGACGACAAGTGTCGCTTGTTGGGCCATAGCGCCAGAGGATGTGAGGCCGATCAACAGGCTGGCCGACAGGCTGAGTGTGCGTTTGTTAGACATTTGAAAATCTCCAAAGACCTGATAGTGCAGATTAATGCGCCAGACTGAGGGATGCAAGGCCAGACGCCCCGATTGGCGATCCAGCCTGACCTCATCAACGACAAATGAGCGGGTTGCGAGATGATTTTCGTCTTTGGATCGATTGGGGTGGATTTTGTCACACGGGTCGCTGCCATTCCGGCACCCGGCGTGACAGTTGTGGGTCCGCATTTTGATGTGTTTGCCGGTGGCAA
>CAIVAX010000321.1 GCA_903903935.1 uncultured Hyphomicrobiales bacterium
AACAATGGCAGCGCCGCTATTGGTTCAGGCCCTTATAAATTCAATTCTTGGGTGCCGGGCGATCGTCTGCAACTCACTCGCAATGAAGACTATTGGGGCAAGAAGCCCGACTTCAAATCGGTGACCATTCGCTTCATCAGCAATGATGCGGCGCGCATTGCAGCCCTGCGCTCCAACAGCGTTGACCTGATCGATGCTGTGCCGCCCGAAGATGCCGAGCAAATCGCCAAAATGAATGGCTATAAGGTCTTCTCCACCGCTTCAGCGCGGTTGATCTATCTTGCCCTTGATACGGCACGCGATGAGACGCCCTTCATCACCACAAATGATGGCAAGCCCTTGGTGCCCAGCCCGCTCAAAAACCTTAAAGTGCGGCAGGCCATTTCAAAATTGATCAATCGCGATCTGATCATCGAGCGCATTTTGAATGGCTCGGCCTCGCCGGCTGGTCAGCTCGTGCCAGATGGTGTTGCGGGCTTTGATCCTGCCAACAAGACGGACACTTATGATGTGGAAACAGCCAAGCAATTATTGGCGAGCGCGGGCTATCCCAATGGCTTTGGCATTACGATCCACACGTCGAATGATCGCTTCCCCGGCGATGCTGGCATTGCACAGGCCATTGGCCAAATGCTGGCGCGCGGCGGACTGAAGGTGAATGGTGTTGTTGCACAGCCCTATAATGTCTATGCGGGCAATGCCTCCAAACAGGCGTTCAGCGCTTTCATCTTCTCGCTGGGCAATACAACGCCGACCTCTGGTCCCGGCCTTAAAAATCTGCTTATGACCGTCAATGCCAAAGAAGGCACAGGGATTTATAATCGTTTGAATTTCTCCAATGCCAATTTTGACGCCAAGATGAAAGAGGCTTTTGCTGAGTTTGATTTAGACAAACGCATTGCCAAATTCCAGGAAGCGACCCGCATCGGCTTTGCAGAAATGCCCGTTGTGCCGCTCTATTGGCAGAAAGTGCATTGGGCAGGTAAATCCAACCTCGTCTATCTGCCCACCAAATCGGAAGAGACGACTGCGGTGAATACAAGTCTCGCTAAATAATCGGCAAGCTTAAATATCCATCGATCCCGTCATGCCAGATGGACCAGAGCGCGTTCATCTGGCGTGAGATCAGCAACCAGAGAAGCAAATATCTCTGCGGCCGCTTCAGCCTCCATCGCTTGTGGACCTAGCGGCAATCCTTGATCGTATAATTCCGGCCTGCCGACATGCAGCGGCATGATTTCGAGCCTCGTGCATTGGCCCTTTGCATCAAAGTGAGCGCGACAGGCAGCTCCCTGCCAGACAGCGGGCCGCTCTTGATCATAAACGGCGGCGCGATGCGTGTGGAAGATGCAATTGCCCAGCCCTGATAAAATCGGCCGCTGCTTATGAAATGAAAGGGTCTGCAAGACCGGCGCGCCAGTGCCCACAATCATATGCGCGCCCAGATCAATCATGCGACACGCCAAAGCCTGCCACCAGTGGGGCGCTTTGCTCCAATCTGGATCCCAATGATGGGAATGAAGAGCAATGACAACATAATCAGCCTCAGCACAGGCCTGTGCAAGGACGCGTTGAAAGGCTTGCCAATCTTCCTCTTGCACCTGCCATTCAAGGCCAAGCGCGGCGCCTTGCTTCACGCGCGTGCCAAATAAATCCAGCTCTTTGAGTGTGTGTGAGGGCGCATCATAGCCCACTTGCTGACGCGCCTTTTTGCGGGCGCTCTCGCCCAATTGATCCGCCATTTGTTGCAAATGCTCAAATGTGTCTGGCGGGCAGATGACCGAGCGCTCCATGCGCAAAGGAGCAAGACCAGCGCGATGGGATCCGGCATAATTGATCTGCGGTTGCGGCCCAAGATCAACCGAGATCAAAGCGCAAATCCCCTGCTCTGTGCGCAGCACTGCAGGGCGCAAAGCCTGTTGGCTATCCTCACCCGATCCCGCCAACACAAGCCCCGCCTTTTGCGCCGCCTGATGGGTCGCGATAATGCCCGGCGGGCCCAGATCAAAAGCGTGATTATTGGCATGGGCCAGAGCATCAAAGCCCAATTGCTTGAGGCTCATTAAAGCCGTGGGCTCGGCCAGATGCAGAGTCTTGGTTTTGGTCGCCCAAGCACCTTGGGCCTTTATACTGGCTTCAAGATTGGCAATCGCACAATCGGCTTGGTTGAGAAAACTAGCCAGCTTGCGTGTTGCTGGAGAGGAGAGGTCGAGCGCTTGATGCACAAGCAACTGACCTGTGGCGGCAATCGTGATCATGCTGGATCGCGCCAGATCACGCGCACATCAACAGCCATAGCGCCGCGCCCGTCATCGCGCACCATGAGCGGATTGATTTCAATATCGCTGATTTTGGCTCTATGCTTGAGATAGAAGGCACCCAATTGCAGAGCGATTGTCTCCAGCGTAGCCCGATCAGCCGGCGCTTTGCCGCGATAGCCTGAGAGCAAACGCGCAAGCTTTAATCCATCAATGCGCCCCGCCAATGTCGCCTGATCGACTGGCAACATGACAAGTGCAGCATCAGCGAGCAATTCAACCAAAACGCCCCCTGAGCCAATCAACAGCATGGGGCCATAGAGCGCATCATCCCGCGCCCCTATGATGACTTCAAGGCCGCTGACCATTTCCTGAACCAAAAAGCCAGTTATGCGCGCCTTGGCATTATGGGCGAGAGCTAAAGTCCGCAATTCCTCTGCCGCTGCAACGACAGCGGCATGCGAGCGCAGATCAAGATTGACGCCGCCTGCTTCTGTCTTGTGCAAAATATCGGGCGATTGAATCTTGACCACCACAGGATAGCCAATCTCATCGGCATAGGCTGCGGCCGCAGCTGCATCGGCACAGAGAGCGCTGCGCGGTGTGTGAATGCCAAAGGCCTGCAATTCTGCTTCGAGGTTCTCAGGTGAGAGTGTGCTCGCAGGCATTGGCCCGGGGATGGATGGCAAACGACCCTGACGTTGCGCATGGAACCAAAGCGCATTCATCGCTCTGAGCGAGGGTTGCAATTGCTGTAAGAAGGGAAAGCCCGCGCGCTCTTGCAGCTCCAGCGATTCAGCCGACATGCGATAACACATACGGCCCATAGCAATGACGGGCTTACCAATCGCTTGCGCCATGTGATGCAAGCAATCGACATCAGGCCAGACTGATGTTTTTGTCGGCAATTGGCTGGCCCAAGCCAGAATATCGACATTGGGATCTTTGCCGACAATTTCACATAAATCTGCCGCCGCCTTCAGCGAGGAGGGAATGCC
>CAIVAX010000322.1 GCA_903903935.1 uncultured Hyphomicrobiales bacterium
AAAAAAAGCCGGACTTTCGTCCGGCTTGAAGTTTGGATCTCTTGCTGGGGCTCAGCGTGAGACCACCAGGGCCGGCATGGCCGGACCCCCGATATCAACCCAAATATTGGGATTTTCCTGTGACTGACGTTTCACGAATTTGTAATTGGTCTGCTCCCAAGCCCTGATCGGCTCACGCAGATTGTCCAGAATATATTCGCCCTGATTGGTCTTGACGGTGAGAACCGCATGACCATCGCCATGTTCATCCTTCACCACAGTCACCAATAAAGCCTGACGGGGAAAACCTTCGGCCATCAACAGACGGCGCTTATAGAGAACATAATCCTCGCAATCGCCCGAGCCATCAGTGGGATAATCCCAGCGGTCCACCACACCCCAATGCTGCATGTCGGACAGAGGCTTGACGTGGGAATTGACCCAACCATTGACCCGCACCAAAATCTTCTGGGTCGCAGGTGTTAAATTGACGTCCATTGCAGACAAGGATGTGTCATCGCATTCGTCTTCATAGCGATTGCAGAAATCGACCCAGCCATAGGGCACAAGAGTTTGTTTACCAACCGCCGCATAGCTCGTTTTCGCCCAATTGGCTTCACCCGCCTGCGCCAGTCCGAGACCCAGTGTGAATATCGCTGATATTTCAATAACCCGCTTGAAGATTGATCCGAACATTGATGCCCCCGTTTGTTATGGGGCCAATGTGCCAGCCAGCTTTTGCCGTCGATCTAAGTAAAATATTCGAATTTTACGGGTTCGAATTAATTGTTATGACCGGCGCGTTAAGGATAACAAATCGCAAAACAGGCCGGTAAAATCAGCGCAGACGTTAAACTTTGGCCCCAATTTACGGGCTTTGCTGATGACAGGGATCTGGCACCCTCACAGAGCGAAGCAAATGAGCTTGGAAGACAGAGCCCCTGAAAGCGGCGCTGGGATGGTTAATTCACCCTCCCAAAAGGTGTTAACGAGGCAAAAAACCCTGTTTTTCATGCTCCAAGCTCGCAACAGGGTTAGCAAATAGCAAAGACGCCGCAGCCCTTCCCGCGCATTGCGACCAATCAAGCCGGAAACTGAGTATTTTCAATCTGTTTGACGCAGGCCCGCCAAACACGATAGGCAAGAGAACAAGGATTGATCCATCACGGATTGCACCATAAGCCGGAGGAAACCATGCGGGTTGCTGTCACAACGCCCTATTTCGACTTCTTCCCAGACTTAAAGAATGAGCTGGCTAGTTCTTATCCCGGCGTCAAATTTCGCAACGACCGGGTTCCGCTGAGCGAAGATCAACTCATTGACTATCTCAAAGGCTATGATGCAGCTTTGATTGGTCTTGATCGCTTCACGCAAAAGGTCTGCGCCAGCCTGCCTGATCTCAAAATTGTCTCGCTCTGCTCGGCTGGAGTGGACCATATTGATCCCGCGATCCTCAATCAATTTGGGATCAAAATGTATTGGGCGGCAGGGATCAACAAAGTCTCCGTGTCAGAGCTCACCCTTGCTTATATGATTATGACGCTCAGGCGTGTGCATGAATTCTCCAGCCTGCTGCGCAAATCGGCCTGGAAGGGCCCGATTGGTTTTGGTGCTGATCTGCGCGGCAAGACAGTGGGCATTCACGGCTGCGGCTATATAGGCAAGGAATTGGTCAAACTGTTGCAGCCCTTTGGCGTGAAGATCGTCGCCTGCGACCGCCTGCCCATGCCCGACTTCTATAAGCAATGGAATGTGGAAGAGGTCAGCTTTGACCAATTGCTCGAGAGATCGGATGTGCTGAGCATACATCTGTCGCGAAATCGCACCACATTAGGTCTTTATACTGGCGAGGTGCTCGACAAAATGAAGCCCGGTGCCATTCTGATCAATTGCGCCAGAGGCTCGCTTGTCGATGAAACCGCCCTCGCCCAGCGCCTGACTAATGGACATTTGGCCGGAGCGGCTTTTGATGTCTTTGCCATTGAGCCTGCCAATGGCAATCCTTTGCTGGATATTCCAACCTTCTTTGGCTCGCCCCATATTGGCGCCACCACGCGTGACAGCTGGCGAGCCATGCTGTGCTCGGGCATAGAGGGGCTGACCAAGGCCTATCGGCAAGAACCGGGTGCTTATCCCTTTGACTAGGGATGTCGTGAGGCGAGCTATGCGCAGAGTTATCCTCCTGAGATTTGAGTTATTACAATGAAATTCTCCTTCTTTCATCTCATGCCCTGGACTCATCTTGAGCAGACGCCAGCCGAATGGCCAGCGCGCAATGCTGAGTTTGATCCTGTGAAGGGACAGCAGCTCTATCAAACCTATCTCGATAC
>CAIVAX010000323.1 GCA_903903935.1 uncultured Hyphomicrobiales bacterium
CGCGGATGCGCTTGGAGGGCAGCTCCAAGTTCGGCGTGTCGAGATGGGCGCGATGGTCGAGCCGGTCGATCTCATAGGGAATATTGCCGCCCAGATTGTGCAGGAGAACCGTGACATGCGGATAGGGCGTCATGAAATCGGTTAGGCAGAAGGTCAGCATATTGGACGAAATACGCGCCTGCATATCCAAAGTGCCAATGCGATAAGAGGCATTATCCGAAGCATCAATCTTGGGCGCATCGGGATCATCAGCAATCTTGCCATAATGCACAAGGAAGAGAGCCTTATGGCGATTGGCACTTTCAAACAGAGGACGGAATTTCTCGGCGCGTTTGAGCGAGAGAAAGCCATCACCCATCAACATGCCACCCACGAGGCCGGGCAGGGCCATCGCCCGTTCAAATTCACTCACAGTCACATTGATATCGGCAATGGGAATGGAGGCGAGTGCAGAGAAGCGATCAGGATATTTGGCGCAGACCTCTGCAACCGCATTATTATAGGCCTGACACAAAGGCAGAGCATCGGCGCTGGGTAGGCGCTCAATCCCATAGACAGTGGTCAAAGATAAAATGCCATGGGCCACGCCATTGGCATCCATCTCCCGCAAACGCGCTTCAATATCTTCACGCCCGGGCATGGGGGACGAATTGAATGCAGATTCAAGATAATCGCGGCCATCGTCATGACGGCGCACCATGGGCGGGCTGTTGCGCTGGCGCAGCGCTTCAATAAGAGCCTCAGGCAACCAATGGGCATGAAAATCGATCGTTTGATTGTTCATCATGCAGTGCTCGCTCATGTTCAACGTGCAGTTTGATAAGCTTTGGATCTTTGCGCAGGATTGCAAGGTACAATCCTGCGCAGTTTTCGATCTTACGACAAAACGTGATTGCGCAAAGTGCCAACGCCTTCGACAACCGCTTCCATCACATCGCCTGATTGCAGCCAGACGGGCGGGTTCATACCAGCGGCCACACCAGCCGGCGTGCCAGTTGCGATAATGTCACCGGGCTGCAGGGTCAGCGCTTCCGACAGGCTGGAAATAATGGCGGGCACACCAAACAACAGATCAGATGTGTTGGAATCCTGACGGATCTTGCCATTGACGGTCAGATAGAGGCGATGGCCGGACCAATCGCCAAATTCATCCTTGGTCACGACATAGGGGCCAATGGGGCAGAAGGTATCAAAGCTTTTGCCTTTGAAGAATTGGCCGTGATTATTTTGCGCATCACGTGCGGTGACATCATTCACCACTGTATAGCCAAAGACATAATTGAGCGCATCGGCCTGCGAAATATTGCGGCCGCTTTTGCCAATCACTATGGCGAGCTCGACTTCATAATCGAGCTTTTGAGTATAGGGGGCATGACGCTCAATGCCATCGCCATGGCCGGTGATGGTTGTGGGCGGCTTGCTGAAAAACTCTGGATATTTGGGATAGGAGGGTTCAGCGCCACGAGCGCGGGCCATTTCGGCAATATGCAGTTTGTAATTGCGGCCGACGCAGAAAATATTTTTGTGAGCGCCCGGCAGCGGTGTAGCGATGAGGTCATCGCTCAAGGGTGTCCACAGATCAGCCCCGCCCTTGGTCTGGGCTGCAGCAAAGGCCGCTCTGGCATCATTGATGGCGCCGTCACCAGCTTCCAAAAGGCCTCTGAGCGAAGAGGGGATATCATTGTTGAAAAGCGTTTTGGCCGCCTTGGCCAGATCGCAAATGCCCTTGCTGGCATCGAGCGCGCCCAGACGGGGGCCGGCGGGGGTTTTGAAGGTCAAAAATTTCACTTGGGGTTTCCTTTCTCTGGTCGTTTCATTCAGTTGAGGGGTCCCAGATAAACCTCTCCGAGTAAAGAGTCACTGTAGGCTGGCACATGATCGGGCCAGTTTTTGGGATCTATTTTCGGGCGCATATGGGCCGGGCGGGGTTTCCCGTCCCAGCCGATCTGTTCCATGTAATAATAAAGCTGGATCAGATTGCCCTCCGGATCGAGCGCAAAGGTGTTGTAATCAATGCCGGGGAAAAGCTCCGCCGGCAAATCGAGGAAGCGCACCCCCTCAGCCTGCAAAAACCCTCTTGCATTGCGTAATTGCTGATAATCGCCCATTTGCAGGCCAAAGGAGAAGAAATTCGTCTCGGGCCGCAAGCCCAATTGGCTGCGCAGCGCGAGGGGATAAAGGGCAAGCGAATGATGCTCTGTATTAGCGCGCAAGAAGAGACAGCGATGGCCGTTCCAGACTACCTCTTCGGTCAGGCTCAGGCCTAGAATATCGCGATAAAACTGCAAGGCCTGTTCGACATCCTGCACAAAAATGCGCACCGGGCCGATTTTGGTCACTTTAAAGGGGCGACCTAGCAAGACCCCGCCGACATCATGGATTTCGGGCAGGCGTTCGCTTTGGGCAATGCCTGTGCGCGGATCAACGCCAGCTTTCAGGCCTTCCTGCACTTCGTGATATTCGGAGCAATGCGGCAATTCAGGCACATTCATATAATGGCGTCTGTGCATATCAGCTGGCTTGCTAAAGCCATCCCAACCGATCTGCTCAATCCCATAATACAGCTCATTCACATTGGCATCTGGATCGACGGGATAGACATGCCAATTGGAGCCAGGATTATCGCGCCCGGAGCGGGTGATCCGCACTTGCGAATGTTTGAGCCAGTCATGCCCGGCGACCACTTCACGCAAGGACCCAACCTGCCAGGTGATCTGGTTGACGGTGACGGAGGGATTGGCCTGTGGCATGAGCTGGCGGCGAACGGGGCGGGGGAAGATCACAAAGGAATGATGATCGGTGCCATGGCGCAGGAAATAGCCTGTCTCATGGCCAAATTTGCCGCGATCTTCCTCTTTGAGGCGGGCTCCCAAATTGAGGTGATCGGAGACGCGGAAGCCGAGCAGGCGCTCATAAAAGTCCTTGGCGGCAACAACATCCTGCATATCGAGGCCAAAATGCCCCAGACGGCGGATCCGAAAAGGCCGCGGCATTTCAATACCGCCGACAAGAAAAGATCCGGTAGGCGCAGTTTTTTGCTCAGACATGGGTTCTCTTGCTTCTAGGTCAGGCTGTGATGGTGTGAGAAGATTGCAGCGCTGGATCAGTTTGTCCAGTTGAGCCCCGCTCAGGGCGATGATTTATGCACTAGACTGGTTTGCACATCGCGCTTTAGGCAGTAAAGGGGTCTATGGATTTTCTGCTTGGCCCAGATGTAAGTCTGCTCATGGCATTGGGCCTGACTTTGGTTTCATTTGCCACAGCCTTTATTGGCGTGTTCACCGGCACGGCGGGTGGGCTTATTTTATTGGCAATAATGGCAGTGGTCATGCCAGCCCAAGTGGTGATCCCGGTGCATACTCTGGTGCAATTGGGATCAGGCTTTTCGCGCACCTTGATCATGTGGCGTTATGTGATGAGGCCGGTTCTGCTGCCCTTTATGATTGGCGCATTGAGCGGCGCTTTGCTGGGGGCGCAAGTCTTTATCGCCCTGCCAGTGTCCTCACTCGAACTCATCTTGGGTCTGTTTATATTGATCGTGACTTGGATGCCTAAATTGGGGCCCTTTGGCGCGGATCGCGGGCGCTTTGCGGTGTTGGGTTTTGCCGCAACCTTTCTGGGTGTTTTTGTCAGTGCGACGGGCACGCTTGTAGCGCCCTTTGTTGCGAGCCTTGCGCCTGATCGGCGCAATCATGCGGCGACTTTGGGCGCTTTAATGATGATGGTGCATATTGCCAAAGTCATCGCCTTTGGCCTGATCGGATTTTCGATTGGCTCTTATGCGCCTTTGATTGTCGCTATGGTTGTGTCAGGGGCTGCAGGCAATTGGATTGGCGAGGAAGCTTTGAACAGAATCAGTGAACGTAATTTTCGTTTGCTGCTGCAATTCATCCTCTCGGCTCTGGCGCTGCAATTGATCTGGCATGCGGTCAGATAGAGATCAGTTCTGATCAAACATAATGGGGGCTTGTGGCCCCCATTATGTTTGATCTGCGATGGTGTTCAGAAAAAGATCTGAGTTAAGCTGCTTGACGCGCCTCGACGACTTTTGGCTCGAGGGTTTTGGTTCCGCCAATGGGAATTTGTCGGGGTTTTTGCGCCTCTGGTACTTCGCGCACAAGATTAATGTGCAGCAAGCCATGTTCTAGGCTAGCGCCTGTGGGATAGACGTGATCGGCGAGTTGGAAATGTCGCTCGAAAGCGCGGCCTGCAATGCCTTGATGCAGGATTTCCGTTTTGCGATCTGTAGTTCTTGCGTTGGGATCTGACTGGGCTTCTTTGCTGCCGCGAACCACAAGGGTGTTTTCCTTGCTTTCAATGGACAGCTCAGCCTCACTAAATCCAGCAACGGCTATGGTAATTCGATAATCATTCTCGCCACGCCGCTCAATATTATAGGGCGGGTAGGTGGGGCTGGTTTCGAGGCTTGGCGCATTGTTCAACAGAGTGAAGAGACGATCAAAACCAACTGTTGAGCGATAAAGCGGTGAGAGATCAAAGTGACGCATGACATATCCTCCTTCAGAAGCGACATGAGTGCCCGGCCCCTAATGTAGCGTAAGCTGGGCACCGATTTGCGCGTCCGGTATGGCCCGCGCAGAACTGATCTGGGAAGTGTTCACAGCCGTTGCAAGAGGGGGGATACAAAATTCTTAGTTCAAAATCCCCGTGCTCACGCTGGAAAGCGTTCAGCCAAGCTCCAATGTTGCTGATAGCCTGAGTGAGGGTGGTTCATTCAGGGTCATCTCTTCCCGATTCTCCCCGCGCCGCATGTGCCGGTCTTTTCATCCTGCCCCGTTCATATTACAGCTGAGGATGAAGGGCTGCGTGAGGCAAGGCCAAAGGGGTGGATCATGGGTGAATATGCAATTGGACAACCTGTGCCGCGCTTTGAGGATCCACGTCTGATCCAGGGCGGGGGTCGCTATGTCGATGATTATGCTCTGCCCGGCATGGTCTATGGCTTTGTGCTGCGCGCCAAGCATGCGCATGCCAAAATTCGCTCCCTTGATGTGAGCCAAGCCAAAGCCGCGCCCGGCGTATTGGCTGTGCTCACCCATGCTGATTGGGTTGCCTCGGGCTGGGCCGATCTGCCGCGTCCCAAGGGGCGCAAGAAAAGGGATGGCTCGCCGTTTTATCGCCCCGCTCTGCCGGGTCTGACGGGGGATAAATCGCGCTGGATTGGCGATTACATTGCCTTTGTTGTCGCTGAGACGCGCGAGCAGGGGATGGATGCGCTGGAATTGATCTCCGTTGATTATGAGGTTCTGCCACCCGTTCTGTCTGGCCTTGCGGCTCTTGAGCCAGGCGCGCCTGCTGTGTGGGAGGATAATCCCGATAATATTTGCTATGTGCATCTTGAGGGCAATAAGGACAAGACGGATGCAGCCTTTGCCAATGCTGCGCATGTCATCAAACATCGCTTTGTGATCAACCGCGTTTATGCCGCCACAATGGAGCCGCGCGGCTGTGTTGGTGTTTATGATAAAGCCGATGATCGTTTTACGATTTACACGACTTTGCAAAGGGCGCTGAACTTCCGTCAGGAATTGGCAGGCAGTTTGAAGGTTCCTGAAAGCAAGGTGCGCGTGGTTGCCGGTGATATTGGCGGCAGTTTCGGCATGAAGTC
>CAIVAX010000324.1 GCA_903903935.1 uncultured Hyphomicrobiales bacterium
TGTCATGGTTGGGCGAAGAGGCATTGGCCTGATCAGGTTGAAGGAGACTGCCGTGTTTTTTGAACCCCATAAGCGTGACAAATCAGTTCTGCCGCATGATCCTTTCAAGGCGCTGATTGTGCCCCGCCCCATTGGCTGGGTCTCAACGATGAGCCAGCAGGGTCAGGTCAATCTGGCCCCCTATAGCTTCTTCAATGCCTTTTCCACCGAGCCGCCGCTGGTGGGCTTTTGCAGTGAGGGGGCCAAGGATAGCCTGACGTTTGCCAAAGATGGCGGAGAATTTGTCTGGAATATGGCCAATTGGGATTTGCGCGATCAAATGAGCCTAACCTCAGCGCCTTTGCCGCGCGGGGAGAGTGAGTTTGACCATGCGGGTTTAGCAACAGCCCCCTCACAATTGGTGCGGCCGCCGCGTGTGGCGGCCAGCCCGGCCTCTATGGAATGTAAAGTCACCGATATTTATCAGTTCAAAGATATGGACGGTCAAGGCACGCCGCGCTTTCTGGTCGTGGGGCAGGTGGTGATGATCCATGTGGATGATCGATATATTCGCGATGGCATGATTCAAGTCACCGAAATGAAGCCGCTCGCGCGCTGCGGCTATCAAGATTACATCGTGATGGATGAAGTGTTCCAGATGAAACGCCCGCCCGGTGGCGGCAATCAGGCAGCAGGTGGCTGATCTGCATTAGGAGAGCGAGCCAGCAGCTTGTGTGCTCGCATCAGATGAACGCGATCGAGCATGGCGCCCTCAAAGGCAATGGCGCCTTGCTCCGGGTTTTGCGCAAAGGCATGCACAATCGCTTGCGCGCGCGCCAAAGCCTCTTGTGAAGGCGTGAAGGCTTGATTGATGATGGCGATCTGATCAGGATGAATGGCAAGCTTGCCTTCAAATCCATCGCCAGCGGCTCGGAGGCATTCCTCGCGCAATCCCTCCACATTTCTTAGATCCGTATAAACGGCATCAATGGGCGAAAGTCCGGCGGCACGCGCGGCAGAGAGCGTGAGCGTGCGCGCCATTTGCAAATGGCTTATCAGTCTCCCATCAGGATGGCGCGGTTGCTGTGCGCCCAGATCCAGCGCCAAATCCTCGGCTCCCCATGCCAGTGCAACAAGCCTCTGGCTTGAGCCGATCAGAGTGCTGAGATGAAATAGGCTGACGGCTGTCTCGCAGGCCAGCGGCATGATTTGAGTTATGCCATGAGCATGGCCATAACTTGCTTCCAGAACACTGAGTTTGACGCTTAAATGCTGCACATCCTGAGCCGATTGGCATTTGGGTAATACGATGGCATCGGGCATGGCAGGCATGATTGCGTCTAGATCCGCCTGTGCCCATTGTGTTGTTAAAGGATTGATACGGACATATAGACGCGGCCGCTTCGAGTATGTTTGCTGCGCCAGCACAAAGGCAGCAGCTTGCGTGCGGGCTTGCACTTTCTTTTCTGGCGCAACAGAATCTTCAAGATCGATGATGATCGCATCGGCCCCGCTTTGACTGGCCTTTGCCAGTTTGCGCGCTTGATCTGCGGGGGTAAAGAGATAAGAGCGCATGGATCAGCCAGAGATCCCCTTTTTGATAAAGACCTGACGCAGACATTCTGCGACCAGATCATTCTTTTGATTAAAGGCGCGATGATGCAAATCCACAATGCCCGCATTGGGGCGCGACTGTGACTCGCGCTTGCTCACCACATCAGTGGTGCAGTGAAGCGTGTCGCCCTCAAATAAGGGATGGGGAAAGCGCACCTCTTTCATGCCCAGATTGGCAATTGTGGTTCCATTCGACAGATCATTGACCGCAATACCGATCATCAGCCCCAGCGTGAAGAGCGAATTCATCAGCGGCTGGCCCCATTCGGTCTCGGTGGCGCAAAAATGCACATCAATATGCAGAGGCTGGGGATTGAGCGTCATGTTGGAGAATAAGACATTGTCCATCTGGGTGAGCGTGCGGGTCAGACGATGGGCAAAATGTGCGCCGGGCTCAAAATCCTCAAAATAGAGACCGCCACGGGGATGCGTTTGGGGAAGAATCGTCATCGGCTTGCCTATGGATTGGAAATTAAAAGAGTTTCTGGGACGGGGTTTAAAGCTCCATTTACCATAATTTGGCACGCTCGTCAGATATTGACGTGTTTTTTCTCTGGCGGCTTGTTCGTCTGGTAACGGGTATTTTGATGATTGTTCGACATTTTCTAGTGCGCACCCAAAATGCCAGTGTTACCGAGCGGGCGCAGGCGATTGGTGCTCTGGCCCAAGCCTATATCAACGGCCATTTGAGTTCGACTGACAGAGCGGAAGCCGAGGCGGTGCTGACGAATCTGTTGGATGATCCCTCGCCCGTCATCCGGCGGGTTTCGGCCGAGGCTGTCGCCCGCTCAAA
>CAIVAX010000325.1 GCA_903903935.1 uncultured Hyphomicrobiales bacterium
CGCCTAAAGTTTTGAAGCGCTCGCTCAACTCTTCAATCTTGCCCTTGCCGATATAAGAGGCGGGCTTGATGTCAGACAATGTGACAATCTCAGCTCCGAGGATTTCGAGATCAATCGCGCCGGCAAGGCCAATGGCCTCATCGAGCCGCGCTTGATTGGTTCTGACAATGGGAGCGGGTGTGGCTGGGTTGAAACTCGACTGCCCTCTTGGTTTGGGATAGGGCCCAACCACATAGGCATGGGTAACGACATGGGTCGAAGCTTGCGCTTGGCGCTCTTGTTTGGAGCGCGAGCGCTTTGTCGGCAGCTCGAGCGCTTCATCCCCATCTAGATCCGCCGCGTCAAGATCAGATTCCAAAGGCTCGCCTGCCTCAATAATGGGCTTGCCAGCCTCACTCCCTGCGCCGTCCGGCACTGGGGCTAGGAATTGAGAATCATGAGGATCAGAGGGGGGAGCCCCCCTCTTCTTTGATGAAACGTCTTTAGTTTTTTTGATCAAGAATGATCGCCGGGTTCATCGGCCGGTTCAAACATCTGGATTGGAGCGCCTGGCATGATGGTAGAAATGGCATGCTTGTAAACAAGCTGGGAGTGACCATCGCGGCGCAGCAGCAGGCAGAAATTGTCAAACCAGGTCACAACACCTTGTAATTTAACTCCATTCACAAGAAATATGGTCAGCGGGATTTTGTTTTTGCGGACATAGTTGAGGAAAGCGTCTTGTAGGTTTTGCGTGCGTTCAGCCGCCATGATCATATCCTTTTTCTGCTCTTACTTGTTCTCATTTGAAGGGGCACACACAACACAACTGATCCGCAACGGATCAGGCCCATACTAATTCTGACCTAAACATGGGTGCCGAGCAAGATAAAGCAAGTCCCCAATAAGTTTCACTCAGATCAAAGCCAAGATTCACTAAAGTTTCGTCAATCACGCGAGTCGATGTTGAGGGACTTGAGCTTGCGATGCAAAGCCGAGCGCTCCATCCCGATAAATTCGGCTGTACGAGAGATATTGCCGCTGAAGCGGTTGATTTGCGCGATCAGATATTCACGCTCAAACACTTCTCGGGCTTCCCGCAAAGGCAGGCTCATCAGCTTCTCGCCGCCCGTCCCATTGGGAGTGGAGGGCACCAGAGCGCCAATTTCGGCCGGCAACATATCGGGGGTGACCACACTTTCAGGGTCCCCTGAGGCCAGAATCATCAGCCGTTCGATATTATTGCGTAACTGGCGAATATTACCCGGCCAATCATGCGATTGCAGGATCGCCATCGCATCCTCACCAATGGTGCGCATATGCATGCCATTGGTCTGCGAGAATTGCTCCATGAAATAGTCGATCAAGACTGGAACATCCTCCCTGCGCTCGGCCAGCGAGGGGACGCGGACAGGCACAACGGCGAGGCGATGAAACAAATCTTCGCGAAACGATCCATCTTGAATGGCCAAGGATAAATCGCGGCTGCTGGACGAGATGAGCCGCACATCGACAGTGACCTTCGCCACACCACCCACACGCTGAAAGCTTTGGTCGATCAGCACACGCAAAATCTTGCTTTGCGTCTCGCGCGGCATGTCACCCACTTCATCAATATACAACGTGCCGCTATGTGCTTCCTCCAGCGCGCCAATTTTGCGCGTCATGCCAGGGCTGGCTTCAATACCGAATAATTCCGATTCCATGGACTCAGGCGTAATATTGGCCGCATTGATCACCACAAAGGGATTGCTGGCTCTTTGCGAAGCCTGATGAATGGCGCGGGCGACCATTTCCTTGCCTGAGCCCGAGGGCCCCATGATCAAAATGCGCGAATTGGC
>CAIVAX010000326.1 GCA_903903935.1 uncultured Hyphomicrobiales bacterium
GGTCATCCGCTGATTGAAAAAATGCATCTGATGACCCCCTCAGCTGGTGAACAAGCACGGCGTCAATCATCCCCGCCTGTTGTGCTGGTTTTGCCGGGCTCGCGGCGCTCCGAAATTACTCGCTTGATGGCAGACTTTGGTGCGGCGATTGATCTGCTGGCTCAAACCCATGGCCCGCTCGACGTCAGATTGCCAGCAGTGCCGCATTTGGTTGATCAGATTACACAAGCGGTCCAATCCTGGCGCATCAAGCCCCAAATTGTTTTAGGTGAAGAGGCCAAATGGGCGGCCTTTCGCTCGGCGCGTCTTGCGCTCGCGGCCTCTGGCACGGTGACATTGGAACTAGCCCTCTCAGCCATTCCTATGGTCGTTGCGTATAAATATTCCAGGTTAGAGGGCTTGGTGCGGCCCTTCGTCCATGTGCCCTCGATTGTGCTGGCCAATCTGGTTTTGGAGCGCAATGCGTGTCGTGAGTTTTTGCAGGATGAATGCACACCCCAGACCTTGGCGACAGCTCTTGGTGAATTGATCGTCAATGGGCCGGCCCGCATTGCGCAAGAACAGGCTTGGTCAGACTTGCGCCAAGTCATGCATGTCGGCGATCAAGAAAGCCCCAGCAGCAAAGCCGCAAAAATTGTTCTGGCTAGCTTATCGAAAAGATAAGCACCTTATTTGCGGCTCACGCGCGGCTGAGTGGGATTGAAGCGCTCATAGGCTTTCGTGCCAAAGGCAATCGCCAGACCGGCAAACAACACCCACCAGCTGGGTCTAATGTCATGCGGGAAATCGAGATTGGCCCAGAGTATCGACTCGGCATGCACGCCCGTGCCCCATTTATAATAAGCCGCCTCCAGCACAAGAGTGGCAATGCCGCACAGCGGCGCCAGAATGAGAAGATGCGAAAGACGTGCCTCGCCCGTCACGCGGCGCAGACCGCGAAACAGGAACAGATAGAGCAAAAGCCCGGCAATGATGGCGGCTTCATCGCCATCAGCGCGCACTTCCAGCAGAAAATGCACCAGACTTAAAATAGCAGCCGGATAGACCAGCCAATGCAGACGCCGCCAGCCATTGCTGCCTAAAGTGCGGATCGAAACATCATTCGATGTCAGCCCCAGAAACAGCATGAGCGCCAGCGCGACATAGCCTGTGGTCAGATAAAGCGCCGTGATCATGCCATCAATGATTAGCGGCCAGTCCCAATCCTGACTGACAAAATAAAATACCAGATGGATAAGACTATAGATCAGCGCAGCCAGGCCCAGCATGCGGCGCACAAGAATGAGCCGATTGATCCGCAGCAAACGCCGCAGCGGCGAGATGGCGAGCACAGCCACCATCAAGCGCATCGACCAATCACCACTTTCTTTGACGATATAATTGACAGGATGGGCGGGTATGTCGGCCCATATCTGCGCGGTCCAATAGAGGGCTGGTGCGCAGACAATCAAAAAGACGATCAATTTGAGCGCAGAAAGCCGGCCAGAGCGCTCGGACCAGGGCATGAGATGCGCCAAACCGCTTGAGCCTGTTCTTGCTTTGTGTGCGCTCTCCAGCATTCGTCTAATCCGTTTCCAGCCCATAGCTTTATTATGACTTTTTTTGCAGAAAAAAGCCTGTTCGTCGAGACGGCTATTCGACTTTTCGTCCGGCCTCTGCCGTGCTATCGCGGCGCAAGAGGCATCTCGCCTGTCCTTTGGAGTCGTTATGTCCAATAAGCTCGATCAGCTCAAGACCATGACCACCATTGTTGCCGATACAGGCGATATGGAGTCGATTCGTGCCTTCCAACCCACGGATTGCACAA
>CAIVAX010000327.1 GCA_903903935.1 uncultured Hyphomicrobiales bacterium
CCTTTGTGCTGGTTGATGCGCAGCCTTTGGGGTTGGGGGAACCTTTGCAGCGCGATGTGCCGCATAGCTAATCAGCCAGCCGAACTTGACCAGATACGAGCTGCATATTAGCGATAGGTCAATGCTGGTGCCGGAATGAGGCTGCGGCCATATTTAAAAATGACACCTCTACAAGGTGATCAGCTATGGGAGAGACCAATGCGATCCACTCTATACAAAATGAAGGCCGTGCTTGCGCTACTGGCTCTCCTCTGTGGCCTTGGGCTAACTCCGGCAGCAGCGCAGCAAACGGTCGCTGATTTTTATCGCGGCAAGACTGTGGATTTCATCATCGGCTATCCGCCGGGGGCAGGTTACGATCTCTATGGCCGCGTGCTGGCGCAATTCATTGGCCGTCACATCCCCGGCAGTCCTAATGTGGTTGTTAAAAACATGCCCGGCGCGGCCAGCTTGACGGGCTTGCGTTTCATCGCCCAGCAGGCCCCCAAAGATGGTCTCACAATTGGCATATTTAACCCCACACTGGTCAATCTCTCCGTGCTGGAGCCCAAGCAAGTCGAGCTTGATTTTGCCAGCCTGACTTGGCTCGGCAATATGTCCACAGACACCAAGGTCTGCTTTTCTTGGCGCTCGACCGGCGTTCTGACGGCGGATGATATTCGGGCGAAATCCCTGATCATTGGCGGCACATCGCAAGGGGCCGGTTTTGCCTATGGATCGATCATGAAAGCCATTTTCGGCGATCATCTCAAAGTCGTTTTGGGCTATCCCTCCAATAGCGATGTCTGGCTGGCTCTCGAGCGGGGCGAGGCTGAGGGGAATTGTACCGGCTGGGGTGTCATTCCCGCCATGCGTCCAGAATGGGTGACAAACAATAAAGTCAGTGTCTTCGTGCAATTTGCCAAAAAGCCCAGCCCGCTGCTCCCCAATGTGCCTCTGATCTATGATTTGGGTATTTCGGAGGAGATGAAGGCCGCCATCGCCTTCCTTACTTTGTCTGATAGCTTCACGCGCCCCGTTATCGCCCCTCCCGGCCTGCCAGCCGATCGGGCCAAGGCGCTCAAAGAGGCTTTCGACAAAACGATGAAAGATCCCGATTTCCTCGAACAGGCTAAAAAGTCCAATTTGGAGATTGACCCCATGGATGGCGAGTCTTTGGCCAATCTGGTTCAGGAAATCCGTAAAACTCCTAAATCTGCTGTCGAATTGGCCAAAAAGCTCTCGCAATAGACCCATTTGGGATTTTGTAGAAAGACGGAAATCTCACAGGTTCTGATTGACAAAGCCTAACAATATCCGCAAATTCAAACTCTAGTTCTGGTGAGATTCAGGGCCTCGTTGCCCTGGATGCCAATTGTTATGGAAACGCTTCGAGGCCCTCATGACCGCTCTCAAGGTAAACGGCCGCACCCATCAGCTCGATATTGCTGATGATGTGCCTCTACTCTTCGCTCTGCGCAATGATCTAAAATTGAATGGCCCCAAATATGGCTGTGGCCTCTCGCAATGCGGTGCCTGCACCGTGATCATTGATGGCCAAGCTGTTCGCTCATGTGTCACATCGGTTGGCGCTGTGGTGGGTCAGGACATCACCACGCTTGAAGGCTTGGGCGATGAAAAGAACCCCAGCAAATTGCAAAAAGCCTTCATTGAAGAGCAAGCGGCCCAATGTGGCTATTGCTTGAATGGCATGATCATGCGCTCCAAGGTTCTGCTCGACAATAACCCCAAGCCGACCGATGGCGAAATTCGCCAGGCGCTCGATGGCAATCTGTGCCGTTGCGGCGTTCACAATCGTGTCGTTCGCGCCGTGCTGCGCGCTTCGCAGGAGGCCTGATCCATGAACATTCAAACCAATCGTCGTGATCTGCTCAAGGGCGCTGGCGCTCTTGTCGTTGCCTTCGAAATTCCCATGGCCGCGCAATTGGCCTCGGCTGCGGATGATCTGGGCCCCGGCCTGCCCGGCAGCTTGAAGAATAACCCAAAGGTTTCCTCTTGGCTGCGTATTGAAGCTGATGGACGTGTTCATCTTCTCGTTGGCAAGGTCGAACTGGGTCAGGGTATTTTGACCGCCGTTTCGCAAGTCTGTGCCGATGAGCTCGACATCGACATCAAGCGCCTTCGCCTCACCTCGGGTGATACATGGTTGGTGCCCAATGAAGGCACGACGGCTGGCTCGTTCTCAATGCCAGATTGCGGCTCTGCCGTGCGCGCTGTTTCGGCCGATGCTCGCAAGATCTTGGTTGACCTTGCTGCTGCCAAACTGGGCGTTGAAGCTGACAAGCTCACAGTCAATGATGGCACAATCAGCTCACCCGATGGCAAGAAGACCACTTACTGGGAACTCGTCATTGGCGATGAAATGAAAGTGGATGCCACTGCAAAAGCGCCATTGAAGCCTTTTGCCGCGCATAAATATTCTGGCAAGAGCATTCAGCGCGTGGACATTCCGGCTAAGGCCACAGGCGGCCAAATCTGGATTCAGGATCTGCGCCCCGAGGGCATGGTGCATGGCCGTGCCGTTCGCCCGCCGCAATATGATGCCAAGCTGATTGATGTCGATGTGGCTTCAGTCGAAAAAATGCCCGGCGTGCTCAAAGTTGTGCGCGATGGCAATTACCTTGGTGTGATCGCCGAGCGTGAAGAGCAGGTTCTTGCGGCTGCAGCCGCATTGCGCCGCGCCTCAAAGTGGCAATTGCCAAAGGAAGCCCCGACCTCCGATAATGTTCAAGATTGGCTGTTGGTGCAGAAGCTGAAAGACATCGTTATCAAGGATCAGGCCAAGCCTGCCAATCTGCAGGCAGCTGCTACTGTTGAGCAAGTCTATCGTCGTCCCTTCGTGATGCATGCCTCCATTGGTCCCTCGACGGCCATTGGCACATTGGGCGCTGATGGCGTCATGACTGTGCAGGCGCATAGCCAGTCTGTCTTCGAGACAGGCAATGCCATTGCCATGATGCTCGGCGTCGACAAGACCAAAGTGCATATGCAGCATTATCAAGGCTCGGGTTGCTATGGTCACAATGCGGCCGATGATGCGGCAGCTGATGCGGCCTTGCTGGCGCGCGCTCTGCCCGGTCGTCCTGTGCGTGTCCAATGGACCCGCAATGACGAGCACAAATGGGAGCCCTACAATTCAGCCATGCAGCTGAAGATCAAGGCTCAGGTTGATGCTAAGGGCGATGTGATCGATTGGGATTACCAGCTCTGGTCAACATCCCATGGCACACGTCCGGGTAACATCGCTGGCAATCTCATGCCCGCACGTCATCTGGCCAAGCCCTTTGACTTCCCCGAATCCGTGAATGGCGGACCGCCGAACTATTCAGCCGATCGCAATGCGATCGCGCTGTATGATTTCCCCGGTCAAAAAGTCACAACTCATTTCATCACTGCTTATGCAGCTCGCGTGTCCTCGACACGTGGTCTGGGCGCTTATTCGAACGTGTTTGCGATCGAGAGCTTCATTGATGAATTAGCTGTGCGCGCCAAGGCTGATCCGCTTGAATATCGTCTGCGTCATCTCAAGGATGAGCGTGGCCGCACTGTTCTGCAAAAGGCTGCTGAGGCCTTTGGCTGGTCGAAATGGGAGAAGAATCCCAATCGTGGCCGCGGCATTGCTTTTGCCCGTTACAAAAATCTCGCAACGTTTTGCGCGATTGCGATTGAAGTTGAGGTCAATCCGTCAACCGGCAAAATCCGCGTCCTACGCGCTGTGGGAGCCGCTGACTCTGGTGAGATCGTTAATCCCGATGGCGTGCGCAACCAGATTGAGGGCGGCATGATTCAATCGCTCTCTTGGACACTCAAGGAAGGCGTACGCTTTGATGCCTCTGGCGTTCGCAGTGAGGATTGGACCTCTTATCCGATCCTGAGCTTCACGGAAGTGCCGCCGATCGAAGTGGTCTTGGTGGATCGCCCCGGCGCCGTCTTCTTGGGCGCAGGCGAGGCTTCGCAAGGCCCGACCAGCGCGGCTCTCGCCAATGCTGTGTTTGACGCAACCAACACACGCGTGCGTGATCTGCCTTTGACACCGGCTCGTGTGAAGGCTGCCATCAACGCCTGATCTGTAAACCTTTAAACAAAAGGCGCGATCTGCGGATCGCGCCTTTTTTATTGCCTTTTGCTTCTTATGGCCTATTCCGCATCGGGCTGGCGCTCGGGCACTGCTTCAC
>CAIVAX010000328.1 GCA_903903935.1 uncultured Hyphomicrobiales bacterium
CCGGATAAAGATCGCCATAGCCAGTCGTGGTCAGTGTCACAATGCTCCACCACATAGCCGTGGGGATGGAGGTGAAGAAGCGCTTATCCTCAGGAATGGCATTGCCTGTTATGGGATCAATGGGGATGAATTTCTCAGCCTCTTTGCCAAGGCTAGCTGCATGCGCATCAAGCAATTGCTGGCCATGCGCCATCGCCTCATTGGTATACAGATGCCCTTCAACATAGAACATCAACGTGCTGGAGATCATCAACACCGAAAATAGCGCAATAAAGTAAATGCGCAGATTGACGACCAAAGGATTGGCCTGTTCCCCCTCAACCGATGAAATCTGCCGCATGGCTTCGCGCGCCAGTTTCAACACACGCAGCACGCGGATGACACGCAGCAGACGGAACACTTTGGTGCCCTGCAAAGCGGTCAGATTGATAATCATCAAATAGCTGGGCAGAATGGAGAGAAGATCAACAATGCCCCAGAAGCTGACCAGATAACGGGCCCGATTGGGCGCAAAATACCAGCTTTGCAAATAGTCAATGGTGAAGAAAATCACCGATGTGATTTCGATCGTGTCAAAAATGATCGGATAATCTTGCGAATATTCCTCAACCGTCTCCAGCGCTATTGAGGCGCAAGACAGGAAAATGAAGATATTGACCAGATTGTGCCAGAGCTGAAAGCGGGGGCAGAGGGGGTCAGTAAATGTTTCTCTGAGAAAAAACTTGAGCTGGCTTTCACCCTGGACGGACTCGATCATGACGCTACTCTATTGATAGATAGAAGAAAAACTCGCCTCAGCCAAGAAGCTTGCTCTTTCCATAGCGAGAGAGTCCTTGGCTTGGCAAGTCAAAATCCTTCCCTTTTCATAGAGATAGGCATTTTCTCGGCCAAGTTTAAGCGTGAGGCAAGGGAGAATGGTGCCGCAAGAGGGACTCGAACCCCCGACCCCCTCATTACGAATGAGGTGCGCTACCAGCTGTGCCATTGCGGCGACACGAGGCTTCTTAGCTGAGGGACTGGGCTTTTTCTACCCATTTTTTGCACTGGCCTCGCTCCCGCTGGAAAGTTGCAAAAGAGAGGTTTGCGACTCAATTTCTTGACAGCTGCGCACCTGTCCCCTACACACCAACATCCCATTTTCGGGCACAGGTCCAAAATGACCCTAGAGGTCATTTTGTCAGGATATGCGGGGTTCTCCCCCTGTCCCTATCATGTGCCCAACCGGCCTGCTTTGTGCTTGCCCGGCTCTCTGCTGAAAGGAAGTCCTATGTCCCGTCGTTGTGAACTGTCCGGCAAAGCCGTTCAGGTTGGCCACAAGGTGAGCCATTCAAACCACAAGACCAAGAAGCGGTTTCTGCCCAATCTGTGCAATGTCACATTGATCTCGGACACGCTTGCTCGTTCTGTCAGCCTGCGTGTCACAGCCTCTGCTTTGCGCTCGGTTGAGCATCGCGGTGGTTTGGATGCTTATTTGCTGAAGGCCCATGACAGCGATCTGTCCCCCGGCGCTCTCACTCTCAAGCGTGATATTGCCAAAAAGCATGCTCAGGCCGCTGCCTGAGTTTTGGCGTTCAGCTCAGCTGACTAAAATTAAATGAGACAACGCGGCGAATTTCGCCGAGTTTTATTTTGTCTGCTCTTAGGTCCGCGGACGAGATGCAGCTGCAGACACTGCTGCAAAACTTGTCGACTTGACGCCACTGAACCGACCTGAGCCTGCTTTGCCAGCAGATGTGGATGTTCGCGAGCGGCGCGGTGGCAGAGACCCCATGCCCTCATTTTCTGAGAAGAGTTCAGCCAGCTTATCTGTCATGGCCCCACCCAGCTCTTCAGCATCCACAATCGTCACTGCGCGTTTGTAATAGCGCGTCACATCATGGCCAATGCCGATAGCAATCAATTCCACCGCAGATCTGTTCTCGATTTCATCAATCACTTGGCGCAAATGCCGTTCGAGATAATTGCCCGGATTGACTGACAGAGTGGAATCATCGACCGGAGCGCCATCTGAAATCATCATCAAAATGCGCCGCTGTTCCGGGCGCGCCAACAGGCGCTTAAACGCCCAATCCAACGCCTCTCCGTCAATATTCTCTTTGAGCAGGCCCTCACGCATCATCAAGCCCAGATTGCGACGCGCACGCCGCCAAGGTGCATCTGCGCTTTTATAAATGATGTGACGCAAATCATTGAGCCGGCCAGGATTAGCCGGCTTGCCCGATTGCAACCATTGATCGCGCGATTGTCCGCCCTTCCAGGCGCGTGTGGTAAAGCCCAAAATCTCAACCTTGACGCCGCACCGCTCCAAAGTGCGAGCCAAAATATCTGCACAAGTAGCAGCAACAGTGATCGGGCGCCCGCGCATGGAGCCAGAATTGTCGAGCACTAAGGTGACCACAGTGTCGCGAAAATTCATGTCCTTTTCACGCTTGAAGGACAAGGGCTGTTGCGGATCGACAATCACACGCGACAAGCGGGCCGGATCAAGCTGACCTTCTTCCAAATCAAATTCCCAAGCGCGATTTTGCTGCGCCATCAAACGGCGCTGCAAGCGATTGGCCAAACGCGCCACAACGGAAGAGAGGTTTTGCAATTGCTTGTCGAGATAGGCACGCAGACGATCAAGCTCATCCGCCTCGCACAAATCTTCCGCCGCAATGATTTCATCAAAGCGATTCACATAGGCCTTATAATCAGGCGGACGCTGCTCATGGGCACCGCTGTGCGGCGGGCGGCGACTTTCTGCCGCTTCATCCGCATCACCCATGTCGCCATCTTCCGGCATTTCACCTGATGGCGCCTCCTCCGATTCCATGGCGCCTTCTTCGTCCATGTCATCGTCGCTCTGCTCGGCCTTTTCCATTTTCATGGAATCGCCCGATTCATCCTGCTCGCCATCACCCTCCTGCTCTTCAGGATTGGGATCGGAGTCATCATCGCCCGCTTCCTCTCCCGTATCATCATGATCGGAAGCGGCCTCATCCATCATATCAAGGGAGCGCAGTAATTTATGAATCGATTTGCCAAAGCCGCGCTGATCTTCAACCGTTGTGCCCAAAAGATCGAGATCACCGCCGGCCTTTTGCTCGATCCAGCCGCGCCAAATATCAACAAGCTTTTGTGCTGCAGGCGGTGGCTTTAATCCGGTCAGGCGCTCACGCACGATCAACGCCACAGCCTCTTCCAAAGGCGCATCGGCACGATCTGTCACATCGGCAAAATTGCCGCGATGAAATTTATCATCCAGCATGGCTGTTAAATTGCTCGCCACGCCCTGCATGCGCAAAGCGCCAATGGCCTCGACACGCGCCTGTTCAACCGCCTCAAAGATCGCCCGTGCTGGTGCTGCTTGCGGGACAAGCTTGCGATGAACATTGGCATCATGACAGGCCAGCCGCAGCGCGAGGGAATCGCCATGGCCGCGCACAATCGCAATTTCTTGCTGGGTCAAGCGGCGCGCCGGTTCCGGCAGACGCGCTTTGGCATGCTCTCCTGTTCCCACTAAGGAGGGCTTATCGGCAGCATAGACCACTTCCAGCTCGGGCACGCGCGCCATAGCGCGCATGCAATTGGCCACAGCGCGTTTAAACGGCTCCTGTGGCGCCTCTGTTTTGCCGGCGGGCTTGCGATTACTAGGTGTGCTCATGACGGATCGACCTGAACCCACTTCAACGAGAGATTGGAAGGCATAAACAAGATTACTCTGCAAGACAGGAGTGGCGCATCTCATGCGCCCTCATGTTAACTCAAAGCAATATTGGCAGAACTTTCTGGCAATTCCTGACCAAAGCAGCGCTGATAGAACTCGGCCACAAGAGCGCGTTCCAATTCATCGCATTTGTTCAGGAAGGTCAGACGGAAGGCAAAGCCAATATCTTTGAAGATATCGGCATTCTCTGCCCAGGTGATGACCGTGCGCGGTGACATGACAGTAGAGAGATCACCCGCCATAAAGGCATTGCGCGTGAGGTCGGCAACACGCACCATTTTATTGATGATCTCGCGGCCCTCTTTGCCTTTGTAGTGCGGGGCTTTGGCCGCAACGATATCAACTTCCTTATCATGCGCGAGATAATTGAGCACAGTGACAATCGACCAGCGATCCATCTGCCCCTGATTGATCTGCTGCGTGCCGTGATAAAGTCCCGATGTATCACCAAGGCCCACAGTATTGGCTGTCGCAAACAGACGGAAAGCGGGATGGGGACGGATGACGCGATTTTGATCGAGCAAAGTCAAACGACCTGAAATTTCCAGCACGCGCTGAATGACAAACATCACATCGGGGCGACCGGCATCATATTCATCAAAGCACAGGGCAATATTATTTTGCAACGCCCAGGGCAAAATGCCATCGCGAAATTCTGTAATCTGCTTGCCGTCCTTGAGGACAATGGCATCCTTGCCAACCAGATCAATGCGCGAAATATGGCTATCAAGATTGATGCGCACGCAAGGCCAATTGAGGCGCGCCGCGACCTGCTCAATATGCGTCGATTTGCCCGTACCATGATAGCCGGTGACCATAACGCGGCGATTGCGGGCAAACCCCGCCAAAATTGCCAAAGTCGTCTGCGGGTCAAACAGATAATCGGGATCGAGATCGGGCACATGCTCGCTCGACTGCTTATAAGCAGGCACCTGCATATCCGACTCGATTTTAAAAACCTCACGCACGGATACTTTGGTATCGGGCATGCCAGTCTCGGTTTTACTCTCTTTTTGCATCAATCCTCCGTTTCCGTCAGCTCCAGCCTCAGCGATTGCCGCAAGCCTGCCAGCGGTCGGTTTGGGCCAGGGGCCCCATAGTGAACTCTGGTCTAGTCACCCTGGCTAACCAAGACCAGATGATTTGAGTTGTTTATAGGCCTGAATGATCTCACGCAATTTGTCTTCGGTGGAGCGATCCCCACCATTGGCATCTGGATGATGACGTTTGACCAATTCCTTGTATCGCGCCTTGATGATGTCAGGTGTCGCCGTTTCGTCCAGACCTAACACAGCCAGGGATTTAATGGCCACAACTCCATAGCGCGGCTGGCTGGGTTCAGCAGATTTTGCCCCCGTTTTACGGCTAAACATGCCCAGAGGATCAGAAAAGCTATTCCCATCCGGCCCGCCACCCGCCGGCCCCTTTTTAGCGCCCATAGTCCAAGTGGGGCGGTGGCCAATCATCGCCTCTTTTTGATATTTGGCCACGGCATCATCAGTCATGCCATTGAAATAATTATAGGTTTGATTGTATTCGCGAACATGTTCCAAGCAAAACAAAAAATACTGCCCCTCGCGCAAACGGCCCATGGGGGCGCGAAATTCGCCAAAATTCTGGCAACCGGGATGATTGCACACATTTTGCGGCGCGGGCTCGGGTTCTTGCGACTTTGATTTGACGCGAATACGATCGAAAAGGCGCGAATTGAGATTCATGTTTCAAACTTTAGGAGCCGACGCCGCCGCCCGCAAGATATGTAAAGCCCAAAGACGGGCCAATGTGGAATAAGTCGGCAAGTTTACATCAACTGTGTGACTTTTGCAGCAAGTTCGCCGCAAGTCCGAAAAGATTTTCATGAGCGAACAGGGAACAATTTTATGAGCGTGAAAGACCAAATGACTGACAAGCTGACAAAGGCTCTGGCCCCAACTCAGCTCATCGTTACTGATGACTCCCATCATCATGCTGGACATATGGAACATCCCGGCGGCGTTGCACCTCGGGGCGAGACACATTTCTCAATTAAAATCGTTGCGCAAAGCTTTTCTGGTCAAAGCCGGATCGCGCGCCACCGTCGCATCCATGAGCTCTTGCAGGCTGAGCTGAGCACGGGTGTGCATGCTTTGGCCATTGATGCCAAGGCCCCTGAAGACATCAACTAACTCAAGCCTTTATTTAGCCATCATAACAGGGCTTGGTCGCCCCGCGCTTTACCTACTTAGGACTTGTGATTAGGAAGAGGCAGATTGAGTCGATCTTACGAATCAGACGGAACAGGGATGATCAAAGCACTCAAATCCTTACTAGCGCTCTGCGCTGGTCTTCCGTTGATAATCACACAAAGTGCTGCGGCAGAGCTCAATCCTAGCCTCATAGTCGATATCGCCAATGGCGCTGTCCTGCATGAAGAAGGCGCCAGTCTTCCCTGGTATCCAGCCTCTTTGACCAAACTCATGACCGTCTATGTCACACTCACTGCGGTCAAAGAGCGGCGCTTGACCTTTGATACACCCCTCATTGTCTCGCAACGCGCCGCGCGCATGCCGCCCTCTAAAATGGGCTTTAAACCCGGCACGGAAGTCACCCTCGACAATGCGCTGAAAATGCTCATGGTCAAATCTGCCAATGATATTGCCGTTACCATTGCCGAAGGCGTGTCTGGCTCTGTCGAAGACTTTGCTGCAGAGATGAATAATGCGGCCAAAAAACTTGGTATGCAGGATTCTCATTTTGTGAACCCAAATGGCTTGCATGAGGCCCGCCATGTGAGTTCAGCGCGCGATATGGCCTTTGTCGCTCTAGCCTTGCTCAGAGAATTCCCCGCGCAGCGTGATCTTTTTAATATTGGCGCCTTGCGACTCGATGGGCAAATCATCTCCACTCATAATGGCATGCTGGGTCGCTATCCTGGCGCTGATGGCATGAAGACCGGCTTTACCTGTCCGGCGGGTTTTAATGTCGTGGTCAGCGCGACACAAAACAATCGGCAATTGCTGGCTGTTATTCTGGGCTCTCCCAATGCCAAGGCGCGCAGCCTGAAGGCCATGGCCTTGCTGGAAGCGGGCTTCAAGAGCAATGATTTTGCACGCTCCAGAGTAACCAGCCTGCCCTATCTTGGACCGATTGCAGCGCCAAATCGTCGCCCGGATATTTGCGGGCGTAATCGCTCTCAGGACAGCGAAGAAGACTTTCCAATTCCAATTGCTGTCTCGGCCCATGCGCCCAATGGATCAGATGAAAGTCCCGCCAGTTTCTTTAACGCGGGCGGCGCTCAAATGCAGCAAGTCCAAGCCTCGTCGCTGCTGAAAGGCCCAAGACCTGCGTTCGTGCCTCTTGATGTCTTCACGGGTCGCCTGCCCGGCTGGACTGGCCCCGTTGCAGGACCGCGCAATCTGGTCCAACTCGCCCAGACACAGGCACCTGCTGTCAAACCGCCAGCTGCAAAACCCCCTATTGCTAAAGCGCCTGCGGCACAATCAAAGGCTGCAAAGCATGGGAATAAAGCGTCTCAGCCTAAAGCAAAGAACACGAAAAAAGCCAAAGCAGCGAAACAATCACCCAGCAAAACTCAGGCGCACACCACAGATTCTGCGCCCAGCAGCAAACCCATTCTGCGCGGCTCAAAAGACTAATATCATGAGCGCCCACTGATCCAGCAAAAGACGCTTTAAAGGAGCGATGATGTCGGACCCTTCCATACTCTCGCGCCGCCCGCCCCCGCCCATCCCCCTCAC
>CAIVAX010000329.1 GCA_903903935.1 uncultured Hyphomicrobiales bacterium
CGTATTTTCCAGCGTTCCTCAGCACTCAGGTCCTTGACCTCCCGCTCAACTTCATAGAGTTGCTGTATAAACTCCAAGGCTTGATGGGCCATTGGGCTCTTGTTGTTCTCATACAAGTCAAAGAATTTGCGCCTGGCGTGTGCCATGCACCCAACTTCCTCAATCCCACTGTGGAACAAGTACTTGTATCCGGAATAATCATCCGTCACCAATGAACCCTTCCAACTTCCTAGGAATTTTCGATTGTGCTCACCTGATCTTGACTCACAGAAGTCAAAGACCACCGCCTTCAGATCATCAAACTGCCCTGGCGCATAGGCCCAGAGGATCGCAGCTTTCGCAAATCGGTGGACGGCTATTCACCACTCGGCCCCTATATGGTGACCGCCGATGAGATTGCCGATCCTGATAATCTCGATATGACCCTGCATGTGAATGAGGAATTACGCCAAAGCGTCAATACAAGTGCGATGGTTTATAATTGCCGTAAGCTGATCGAATTTGCTTCGTCCTTCTACACTCTTCTTCCGGGCGATTTATTCTACACCGGCACACCCAAAGGTGTCGGCCCCTTCCGCCCGGGCGATTGGATCATCGCCCGTTCAGCCCCCTTGGGGGAATTGCGCATTCAAGTGCGCGCGCATGAGGCGTGAGTGAAACTGGTTCAATCAACTCATTTTAAAACTCAAAGGGAGGCACATATGAAACACATGATCGTCGCATTCAGCGCCTTGGGTCTGCTCAGCGCACAAGCCAATCTGGCACAGGCACAGTCTCAAACACTCACCCCCATCCGCATGATCAGCTTTGGCGGGGCGACCAATCTGCCCGCTTGGGCGGCCGTCGATAAGGGCTTTTTTGAAAAGGAAGGCTTGAAGGTCACGATTGATCAAACAGCCGGCTCGGCAGAACAATTCCGCGATATCATGTCCGGCAAATATGAATTTGCCAGCACCGCTTTTGACAACATCGTCGCTTATACAGAAGGGCAGGGCGCTGCCAAATATGATGACTTCGATGTTGCGGCTATACTTGGTGTGCATTCTGGTCTGAACAGCGTCTTGGCGCGGCCTGAAATCAAAAGCTTTGATGACATCAAGGGCAAGACAATTTCTGTTGATGCGCTCACCTCTGGCTATGCGACAGTGCTCTATCAGATCCTGCAAAACAAAGGCATTGCGAAGGATCGCGATTACAAGATTATTTCGGTTGGCGGCACAGACGCACGACTGAAATCTCTTAAAGAGAACACCTCGCAAATGGCGATCATTTCTTCGCCGCAGGATCTCCAATCGCAGCGCGAAGGGTTCAACATCCTAGCTGAAGCTTCGGTTGAAGTGGGCGCTTATCAGGGCAGCGCCTATGCTGTGCGCAAAAGCTGGGCCAAGGCGCATGATAAGGAAATCATGGCGCTCACACGCACGATCATTGCCGCTCATGAATGGGTCTTTGCCAATAAGCAAGCGGCTGTCGAAGTGTTGAAGGCGCGCACCAAAGGGATGTCGGATGCTGAATTGTCGTCCCTCTATGATCGCCTGATTGGACCTGGTGGACTGAACAAAAGCGCCGCCATTAATGTCGAAGGCGTGGGCACAGTGTTGAAATTGCGCTCTGTCTATGGCGAGCAAAAGGGCCCTGTGCCTCCCGCCTCCCGCTATATTGAATTGTCTTATGCCGAGCGCGCGAAGACCGGAAAATAGACTAAACTTTCTGCACTCAGGGCCCCGAATCTGGTCTTGAGTGCAGGCTCGCTCTTCCTGTGAGCCTCATCACAGACGTTTCCGCTTGGCTTTTTTTTTAGGACGAGCTCAAGAACCCATTGCGGTGTCATCAAGCCGGGTTCAGCCTGAACGCGTCACAGCGATCATGCGTCAGGCGTTATTCTTGAATAAGCAAGAAACCCCGCACTTGTCATCAAGGCAGATCACACTCGCACTCAAGCTGGATCAGATAGCAATCCTCAACATCAAGCCCAGCGGCGCGCTCTTATTTGGGTGCACCAGCCTGTCCGCCCGGTGCGCCTTGTTGCTGCAGGCTTTGCAAGACTTCCGGGGGAAGCTGCTGCAACAATTCAGGTGGCAAGCCTTGCGGGAAAGCCTGCTGTAATCCGCCAAGCGGCATACCTTGTGGCATGCCAGCGGGGAAGCCTGGCGGCATTCCCTGAGGCATCCCCTGCGGCATTCCACCCTGCGGTCCTTCGCGCTCAAGAGGGGGCGTTGTCAGCTCTTCAAGCGGGATCGATAAAGCATTGATCCGCGTCGTCGCCACTTTATAAGCCCAGCCTGCTTGACGCTCTGTGATCTGCTTAGCTTTATTGGCAGCATCTGAGCCGGGCAAAGCATCCGCTTTGAAGCGCAGCCATTTGGCGCCATTCGCCTCAACCACTTCAATCACGATCACCAGCCCATCAGCTAGATCATAGCGCACTTGACGCGAGGACGCGCCCAGCGACATTTGGCCAATTGGGCGAATATCCTCGAATGTGCCCGAGACCAAAGCGGCCGAGACTTTTTTGACGACGGAATCATTCACATAGTCAAAAGCGACGGGAGCGCCTTCGTCAGTCTTGGCGGAGCGGTAAAAATCATTCTCCTTGATCGCATCAAAGATGGCTTTGCCATCCTGACTGATCCGCACACGACGCACTTGAGGAGAGGGATAATTGGGCGTCTCGTCAAACCAGCCGGCAAACTCAAACGGCAGTGCCGCAGTGCCTTGCACGAGCCAGGCTTGTGAATTGCCGGGCTGGCGCACAAATGTGCCCCCCAAGGGATCATAAGACATAGCCGAGCTGCGCTTGCCGATAATCACGCCGCCGGCCGAGCTGCCATCTTTCAAGGCGAAAGAGAGCATGGCTCCGCCTTTTTCGCTGTCGCTTTCGCTGACACCAATCGCGCTAAAAGAACTGGCAACACTGGTCTTGGGTTCAATCGGCTTCATCGCAGCAATGCTAGTGATCAGACTCCCCACAGCCACATTGCGCAAAGGATAATCGCCGCGATCGCGTGCCACCCAATTGTCGCCTGAGCGGACCATTTGCAGCTTGTAAGTGGCGGTGATCAGATCAATGCGCGCCACTTCATCCGTTTTGGCCGTGACAATGGGAAGGAAGGTCGCAAATTCCGGCTTGAGCTCGGAAGATTGGCTGACCTTGCGCCAAGAGAGATAACCTGCGCCCGCACAGGCGACAGCACTGGCTAGGAGCAGAGTGGTAAAGCCCTTGATGTTCATGCGGCTCTCCCATTCAAACGCAAGCTTGCCAAATGTGATTTGAGCCGCATGCGTCGCCACATCCAGCTCGCGAGCCCTATCAGGACAAGCAAGAGAGGCACCAGAACGATGCCAAAGAGCTTGAGCTGAAATTCCAGCTTTTCAATCTGTGCGCGGCCCGCAGCGCGCACATCCCGCAGCTGACGGCGGATATCAACAATCTGGCGATTGAACTTGCCAATCGTGTCTTGTTGCTCGCGCGAGAGCACCGGCACATCAGCACCCGCTGGCGCATTCTGAGTCTGCAATTGCGCCAATTGCTGTTGCGTCTCTTCCAATTGCTGGGTGAGCTTGCGCTCGGTTGCCCTATAGCGATCTTCATCGCGTGCTTCCATTGCCTCCACAAGAGTGAAGGAGCGGATCGACAGCCCCCTGCCGCGCAAGCCATTCAGGTCCAAACCGCCAGCAAGACTATCCAGCAGATTGAGCACGAAATCGCCATTACTTGAATTGGGCGAACCGCGCTGATCAACCACATGCGTATTGCTCAGCATATCCGTATCGGCCACCACAACCAGATTGATTTGCCCGGTCGATTGCTTGAGATGCGGCAGAATAGGCTTGGCTCTTTCCTCGTCCGGCACAGGAGGGCCATCGGGATAAGCGCTCTTAACAGTGCCGCTCAGACGCGCCGCCAGCACCATGCGCTCGCCTGCGGGTTTGAACTTTTCAATCAATTCATTGGGATTGGGCCGGCCCATCACATCGGCGCGCGGCATGAGCATGGAGTCAGGCGTGGTGGTGATGAGTGGCGTCATTTTAAGGTCTGAATTGCGCGCCACGCGCACAGCCCCCGCGCTCGACATGCGCAGGATCGACAATTGACTGGTGGCGACATCTTCTGTGCTCAGATTGTCTTTCTTGACCTGCAACCAGGGCAGATAGCTTGCGATGATCCGCTGACGCCCCGATGTCGCTGTAACACGCAAAGCCATGGTCCGGTCGGCCACAACTTTATCATCGGCCAGTTCAATGCCCCAAGCTTGCAAGAGCGGACCCAGATCAGAGGCTGGAAACTCAGGCGTCATGGGATTGCGCATGCTGGGCTGTGATGTTTCCGATAATGGATCCATGAACAGCAAAACGGGCTTGCCCGACAAAGCATATTGATCGATGGCATAAAGGGCCGCCGGTGGCAGGCGATGAGGATGGACGATCATGAGCACATCCAGCCCCTCAAAATTGACCGGAGGTGTCATCACTTCTGCTAAGTGATAATTTTTGTTGATCATATCGAGAATGGCGAGCGGCGGGCGCTGCTGTTCAGTTGAGCCAAACAGATTAAAGCCATCCACAACACCAATCTTCAGGCGATCAGAATGCGAGAGCCGATCGACAATGCTGGTCAATTCATATTCAAGATTTTCCTCGCGTTGCGGATCGAGAAATTCAACGCGCTCAAACCCATCCGTCGTATTGGTGGCAATCAGGCCAAAATAACCCTGCTCGCCCGATGAATTGAGCATGAAGCCGCGCATTTGCTGGCCAATGGCTCGATCTTCCTCGGCTGAAAATGGCGTTGGGTCGACCTTCTGATAGCGCAATTTGCCACCCGAGAGCGAGGCATAAGTACGCAGCATTTCTTCGACACGATCGGCATAAATGCGCAAGCGGGGCACTGAATCCATAAGCGCTTGCGATTGATAGAGCGTCACGACGATAGGCTCAGGAATGCGACCCAAAACCTTTTTGGTGCTGGTGGTGAGCGTATAGAGGCGATCACTGGTCAGATCGATGCGGGCATCGCGGAACAAAGTTGCAAACACAATATTGACCGCAACGAACAGAATGATCGCCAACAGGATTGAATATCCGGCCA
>CAIVAX010000330.1 GCA_903903935.1 uncultured Hyphomicrobiales bacterium
ATTGCGTGAAAGCTGAAAAGCCGGACTGGATTGCAAGCGACAAGATAAAGATCATGATTCAACTTGGCATGGTGAAGGATCCTGAATTGCCGGGCGTTCCCCATATTTTCGATCTCGTCAAAACGGATGAGGACCGCCAAATCGTGAAGCTGGTCTTCGGTAGCCAAGATATGGCACGCCCCTTTGTCGCGCCCCCTGGTGTCCCCCATGATCGCGTCGTCGCATTGCGCAAGGCTTTTGAAGCCACGCTCAGCGACAAAGACTTTTTGGCAGAGGCCCAGCGTTTGAACATGCCCATTAAACTTACATCTGCCGCTGAAATCGAAAAACTGATTGCCGATGTCTATGCCACACCGCAACCTGTGATTGATCGCGCCGCCGCCGTCATCGGGAGCAACTGAAGTGTATGGTCATCGCGCACGCATCGGCTACACCTCTGTCGCATTTGTGACAGAGGTCTTCCCCTATACCTTTTATAAAATGGCGCCCGACGGCGTAGCTTTGGCGCTTGTCACTGTGCAGCAATCCGAATTTTCGAAGAATGAAATGGATCGTCTCTATGAAGAGACGATGATTGCGGCTCAATCGCTCGCACGTTCAGGCGTTGATCTCCTCGTGCTCGGCGGTCGCCCGGTCTTGCTGTCACGCGGAGGAACTCTGGCTGATATCGAACAATCTGTGAGCGACAAGCTTGGTGTGCGCGTCACGACAGATGCCAGCGCCCAATTAGCCGCCTTTCATGCGTTGGGCAGCAAGAAAGTAGCAACGGTTCATCCCTTTGCCGAAGGTGACAATGATCGCCACGACAAGATGATCGAACAATTGGGCTTGTACCCCGCAGGCTCATTGGGCGGCGGTTGCGATCTCGTCGGCCTACCAAAGATCCCCGTTGGCAAAGCATTGGAATGGGGACGTGAGATGAAAAAGCGCAGCCCAGATGCCGATACTCTGCTTTTTCCTTGTCCGCATTGGGCGGTCATTGAAGCCATTGATCCGCTGGAGCAAGAGCTCGGTGTCACTGTTGTGACCAATCTTCAAGCAACGCTCTGGCACGCCCTTCGTGTTTTAGGAATCAAGGACAAAGTGGAAGGCTATGGACGCCTGCTGCGCGAGCTGTAAGCGCGCGCTAAGGCTGCATCAACACCTGCGCCCTTTTCAGCACATCATCAGGTGTCGCCATAAGATCTTTGACGAGAGCTTCCAGTGTCTCGCCTTTGACGAGAGATAGGTCGACCCGCAGCCTTTCTGCCTCTGTGATGAGATCGGGATCTTTTATCACCCGCTCAAAACTTATGCGCAGAAGTTGAACCCGATCGGGTGGGGTCTCAGGTGGTGCAACAATCGGGCGCCCCAGCTCGACACTTGAAGAAAAGAGCAGGAGCAATTGCTTTTGTTCTGACGTCTTTGCGAAATCAAAAACCGATGGCGCATGGAATTCGGCAATCGGTGCGCGTTCAAGATTGAACAGAACACGCATCCGGCCATTTTCCAGCCAGCCCGGACGCCACGATCGCAGAGCGCCGACCGTCTGACAAATTCCCTCGATCTCGCCACGCTCCATGGCCAGCTGCGCGGCGCTCGCGCTGCCATAGCCTTCAACAAGCTTGAGGCGCATGCCAAGCAAAATGGATATCAGTCGCGGCGTTGTCGAGACGGCTGTGCCCGCACCCGCTCCACCCACGATCAGGTCTTTTGAAAACAGATCTTCTGCTTTCTGAACACCTGCACCCTCCATTGCCACACAGACCCGATTGGAGACTTCGGGACTACCAATCCAATTGAACTTCAGCGGGTCGAAGCGGATACCGTCTTCTTTCATCAAGGCCTGATAGGCGAGATTGCGGCCGATCATGGCAATGGTCGAACCGTCACGCGGTGCTGTGTGATAAAAGGAATTGGCCGCAACA
>CAIVAX010000331.1 GCA_903903935.1 uncultured Hyphomicrobiales bacterium
CTCATGCCTGATGGCCGTGAGCATGAGTGACGCAGATAAAGCTTGTTAGAGGCCTGCTTTCTGCCCATATGGATCTTTGTACATTTCAAACCGCGCTGAACTTGTGAATGCATTTGTCTCAATTTTTCCTGTATTGGGATCTATATTGGTCTGGCCTTTGCGGCGCAGATAACGTTGCTCCGTCAAATAGCGGATTGAATCTTGCGATTTGACGCAGTGATTTTTGACAAAGTCATCACCAACTGGAGTCTCTCCCTCATCAGCAGTTAGATCCACACAGGTCCAATCACTGCGATTGAATCTTACTAAAAGAAAATTTCCCAAGGTCCATAATTCTTGTCTTTCCCTGATCTCAGGATAGCGCGGATCACTAATGATGCGTCGGCCCTGCACAATGCCGGTCTCATCAATGAGAATAGAGGCAATGATGGGGTAATCATACATTTGTGTGCCGCGATAGACTTTGATCTCGCGATCTAGCTCCATTGCTTTGGCCCAATATTCTAATTCGTCGTCATAACGAAAATAGACTTCGCGCAATCCACTAGCCTCAGGTCGACATTTCAAAAACTCAGTAAAGTCTTTAAGGGCAAGGCTTGGTGGTCCGCCATTGGTGCCACAGGCAATATCAACAAAACTGTTTGAGATGTGATCTGCTTTGCTGCCCAATTCAATCGACCAGATATCGATCCGTTTCTCGCGACCTAGCAATTGCGCTGCAACAGGTGCTGTGTGAAGAGAAAAGATGAGCAGGATTAAGATCTTGAGATTGACCATTTTTGTTTCCTCACGTGTCATCTGCACGCCTCTTAAAATTACGACCCAGTTGTGCAGCCAAGCTTGCCGTTGATATATCGCAAATGCGACTATTGTTCGAGCTTAAGGCTGAAGATCAGCATTGACATTGATGAAATTTAACTCACACTTCACGCCGTGACGCAAGAAAAGTAACAAAAATCATGGTGTGCGCGCAAAAATATATCAACATGCGCACTTAGGGGAGCTTGGGATATGAGAAAATTTACATCCAGTTTACATGCCTGTTTGCTAGCTACAACTTGTATTGGCTCGGCCAGTGCTGCTGACATTACCACAGATCGTTTGCTGAACTATAAGTCTGAACCGCAGAATTGGTTGCAGGTTCATGGCGATTATCAATCGCAACGCCATTCTGCTTTGAAAGACATTAATCGCGATAATGTGAAGGGCCTTAAGGTTCTTTATATGACGGCTCTGGGCGGTGCTCAGGGCGGCGGTAATATTCCGCAAGGCAGTTTCCAAGCCACACCGCTTGTTGTGGATGGCGCTATGTATGTGCCTGATGGTTGGAGCACTGTTTACAAGATTGATTTGACCGATCCCAAGCGGGGCCGTGTGGCTTGGGAAATGGATCCGGGTACAGATAAATCCGCTGTGTGGATTGCCGCCAATCGTGGCGTGACGCTCTATAAGGATATGGTTGTCTCAACGACTGCCGATGGTAAAATGCTGTGGACCAAAATGGCCACGGGCGAGCTCATCAAGAGCGTGCAAGTGGATGATCCCAAGAATGGCTATGCGCTGACATCTCCTCCTTTATTGATCAAGGACAAGTTGATCCTTGGTGGCTCGGGAGGTGACCGCGGTGCTCGCTCGCATATTGATGGGCTGAATGCAGAAACAGGTGCGCCGATCTGGCGTCAATATACAGTGCCAAAGCCCGGCGAGCCTGGTTCAGAAACCTGGAAAGACAAAAACAACGCTTGGGAGCATGGCGGCGGCGCTTATTGGCAGACAGGGTCCTATGATGCTGAGAGCAATGTCACGATCTGGGGATCGGGACAGCCTGTTCCTATGTATGATCCAGAATATCGCCCCGGTGACAATCTCTTCACCAATAGCTCGATCGCTTATGATGTCGATACGGGTGAGCGCAAATGGTATTTCCAATATACACCCGGTGATGCGTTCGATTATGACGAAGTAGGATCACAAATTCTTATTGATTTGAATGTAGGTGGCCAAACACGTAAATCATTGGTTCACTTCAGCCGCAATGGCTTCCTGTATACTTTGGACCGTGCCCGCGGTCAGTTCATCAATGCTGGACAATATGCCAGCAAGGTGAGTTGGACAGCTGGTATTGATCCCAAGACCGGCAAGCCAGTTGAATATGATCCCTCTAAAGATCTGCAAACCTATAAGATTGGCTCGCCAGCTGGTCGCCGTGCGCAAGGGACAGTCAATCTATGTCCGAATATTCAGGGCGGCGTGAACTATTTCCCGACGTCCTACAGCCCATTGACCGGCATGGTCTATGGCGCGGGGATTGAAGGCTGTCAGGATTTGAAGACGGACGCTGAACGCTCCGGTGGTAAGGTTGCCTGGAATGGTGGTCTCGCTGCTGCCAATGAGCGCATCCTTGGCAGCATCACCGCGATGGATCCAGCAACAGGTCAGCGCAAGGGCCAGAAGATGTTTGACTATGCATCCTATTCCGGCGTGCTCTCCACTGGTGGTGGCCTTGTGTTCACAACATCGATTGATGGCACAGTCTATGCGCTGGATGACAAGTCCATGGATGTTCTGTGGAGTTTTAATGTGGGCACATTGAGCCAAGCTCCGCCGGTCTCATATTCTGTCAATGGCAAGCAATATGTCGCGATTATCACCGGTGGTCGCGTCACCAGCATGCTCGCAAAGTCCCCCGAATTGTCAGGCATTAAGAATTCAACTAATTTGGTTGTGTTTGGTCTGTAATTCAAACGAGATGAGAATGAAGAAGCGCGGGCCTGTCCCGCGCTTTTTCTTTTGGTTTTACTTATCGGTTTTGGGAAACCAAATATCTGAAAGACCCATCGGGGCTGAGGGATAATCAGTGATCAGTTTGACTGAACCTGCCCCAGCAATGCGCATAATACCCTCTGCCATTTGCCCATCAG
>CAIVAX010000332.1 GCA_903903935.1 uncultured Hyphomicrobiales bacterium
CAGGCCTAAAGCTTTGGTGAACAGATCCACGCCCTCCTGATAGCTGCAGGCATGCAGCATATGCGAGAGATCCGAGCCCCAGAAACTGCGCTCTGGCCCAAAGGCCGCGATGATCTCATGGATATAGCCATGCATGGAGGCGAAGGGATAGGCTTCATGCGAATGCAAAGGCGCGGAGGATAATTTGGTCGCCACATTGGGATAGCGCGCCAGCGCCGCCGTATTGCGCGCCGCCTCGGCCAGCCGTCCCTCTTTCACTATCGTGCCCGACAGGCCCATATGATCGAGAATGAGTCTGAGGCCGGGATAGCGATCAAGGACACGCTCCAAAGTGGACCGCAGATCGGCCGCATGCACCATGAGCGGAATGCCATAGCGCTCACAGCCAGCAAACAGCCAATCATAATCCCCCGCCACAAGGCGCGCGCGCTCCTGCGCGGTGAGGAAAGATTGCCGCATGCCCAAATTGCCGGGCATTTGCATCCAATGCTCTAAGTGCGCAGGCGCATCGGGCCGCTCGAGATTGAGCCGCCCCATAAAGCGGAAGTGATCGGGATAGCGCGCCACCGCCTCCATCGCATAATCATTGCGCAGCCCCTCCCAATGAGGCGGCACAATCACCACACGATCAACCCCCGCCTGCTGCATATGCACCAGCAGACCCTCAATGCTTAAGGGCTCAGGCAATTGCGCTTTCAGGCCGGGCGTCCAGGGCCGCTCCTTGGTCTCCGCCTTCCAGATATGAACTTGTGAATCGACAATCAACATGGACCATCCCCTTTTGGGGGCTTGGTAGCATGTCTCCACCCCCTCGCCAAAGGCTCAGCCGGCCAATGTCGGCCGCTTTTTAGAGCTCGCTTTGGCGCCGCCAGCCTTGTCTAGCTCAGCATTGGGCACTTGCAGCAACCAATCATAAAGCTGGCGCGCTTGGCGCTGCAGAGTTTTGACATGCGGAGCCAGTGCGGAGCGCGCCCTCTGGCTGGCGAGCGGCAACATAGGGCGAGCCTCATCCAGCACCACAGGCAGAGGCGCGCCGCCACTCAGCGCCAGCTGGCGCAGCGCCTGCCGTGTGCTGCGGTGAGAGAGATTGTCCGCCTCCATTAGCAGCGCCGTAGCATCCACCAAGCGGCTAATGGGATAAGTGCCGCCGGCCTCATCCAGCGGTGTGCAATTGATCAAAATCACATCATAGGCCTTGCGGTATAAATGCAGCAGCAAGCCCAGACGCGGCGAATTGAGCAGTGCAGCGGGATGCAGATCAATCCGCCCCGCAGGCAGAAAATAGACATTGGCTTGCGCTGTCGGCTTCAAAAAATCGCGCAATCGGCCCAAAGTGCCATCGCCCAGCACAAGCTGGCTCAGCCCTACATGCGCTTCGCGTGCTGAATGACCGCGTGAAAAATACTGATGCAGGCTGGGATGATAAAGATCCGCATCCATCACCAACACCCTATGCCCCATCAGCGCCAGATGATTGGCGAGAGCAACACAAAAGCCCGCCTTGCCATCCAGCGCCCGCACAGAGGTGAAGGCAAAGGCGCGACCAGATTGCTGCCGGATCAAAGCATCAAGCACCATGTGCAAAGTGCGCGCGCGTTGAATGGAAAAGGCTGGCTTGTGATAGGTCTGGTTCTGATCAATCTGCTTATGATTGCTCCGCTGAGCGGCCCTAGCGGCGGCACTGCGCCAATGCTGTAAATCATCTGGCATGAGCAACTCTTCAGAACATCGCCACATATTCAAAGCTTCAGCATCTCCCGCACAGCTCAATGGACACACAGCCTATCGAGGTTCAGATGCCCCAGCTCTCCTAAACTAACATTGGCAAAAGCTGCGTCTATCCCGCTCCCAGTAGTTTTCATTTCGCCTGTCTTCACCCTAAATGGCCAGAAAAGCTCAAATCTTGCTGCCCATCGCACAACCCCAGCGATTAGCCCCAGAACAGCCAAAGCCACCCCCACCGGCCCCGCGGCCTGATAGGGGTGCAAACGCCCTATCCGAGCAGTTTGAACCGCAGATTGAACCTCAGATTGAACCCACGGCGCAATAGGTCTATTTAAGGGGCTGAAATTGGGGGCTGCCGATCCGCCACAGACTCGAGCCCCGCCCGACACAGATTGAGGAGAACCAATGCCCGCTTATCGCTCCAGAACCACCACCCACGGCCGCAATATGGCTGGCGCGCGGGGCTTGTGGCGCGCCACGGGCATGAAGGATTCCGACTTTGGCAAGCCCATTATCGCCATTGCCAATTCCTTCACCCAATTCGTCCCCGGCCATGTCCATTTGAAGGATCTGGGCCAAATGGTCGCCGCCGAAATTGAAAAGGCCGGTGGTGTCGCCAAAGAGTTTAACACCATTGCCGTGGATGACGGCATAGCCATGGGTCATGATGGCATGCTCTATTCGCTGCCCTCTCGCGAAATCATCGCCGATAGCGTCGAATATATGGTCAATGCGCATTGCGCTGATGCGATTGTCTGCATTTCCAATTGCGACAAAATCACACCCGGCATGCTCATGGCATCACTGCGCCTGAATATTCCCACCATCTTTGTCTCGGGCGGGCCTATGGAGGCAGGCAAGGTTTTGCTCAATGGCAAAACACAAAAGCTCGATCTGATCGATGCCATGGTCGCGGCGGCTGATGACAAAGTCAGTGATGAAGACTTGAAAGTGATCGAGCGCTCGGCCTGCCCCACCTGCGGCTCGTGTTCGGGCATGTTCACCGCCAATTCGATGAATTGCCTGACTGAGGCTCTGGGTCTGGCTTTGCCGGGCAATGGCTCTGTTCTGGCCACGCATGCCGATCGCAAAGGCCTGTTCCTCGAAGCGGGACGCCGCATCGTCGATCTCGCCAAGCGCTATTATGAGCAGGATGATGTGAGCGCTCTGCCGCGCAATATTGCAACCTTCGAAGCCTTCGAAAATGCAATGACGCTCGACATTGCGATGGGCGGCTCAACCAATACTGTGCTGCATTTGCTCGCCGCCGCGCATGAGGGCGAAGTGCCCTTCACGATGAGCGATATTGATCGCCTCTCGCGCCGCGTGCCCGTGCTGTGCAAAGTCGCGCCCTCCATTCCCAATGTGCATATGGAAGATGTGCATCGCGCCGGGGGCATTATGGGCATTTTGGGTGAGCTCAATCGCGCTGGTCTCATCAATGCCAAACAGCCAACAGTTCATGCGCCAAGTTTAGCTTCAGCACTTGAGCATTGGGACATTGCAGGGGCAACAAGCGCGGATGTGCAGACGTTTTTCAAAGCTGCACCCGGCGGCGTGCCCACACAAATTGCCTTTAGTCAGGATCGCCGTTGGGATGATCTGGATGCGGATCGTGCCAATGGCGTCATCCGCAATGCGGAGCATGCCTTCTCCAAAGACGGCGGCCTTGCTGTTCTCTCCGGCAATCTGGCGCTCGATGGCTGTATCGTCAAAACCGCAGGCGTGGATGAGAGCATCCTCACCTTCTCCGGCCCCGCCATTGTTTTTGAATCGCAAGATGCAGCCGTTGAAGGCATTCTGGGCAATAAGGTCAAAGCCGGCGATGTCGTCGTGATCCGCTATGAAGGACCACGCGGGGGACCTGGCATGCAGGAAATGCTTTACCCCACCAGCTATATCAAATCGCGCGGTCTGGGTAAGGCTTGCGCGCTGATTACCGACGGGCGTTTTTCGGGTGGCACGTCTGGCCTCTCCATTGGCCATGTCTCTCCCGAGGCAGCAGAAGGCGGTCTGATCGCTTTGGTTGAAACTGGCGACACCATCGCCATCGACATTCCCAAGCGGAGCATCACCTTGCGTGTTGCTGAAGATGTGCTGGACGCCAGACGCGCCGTAATGCTGGCGCGTGGCAAAGAAGCTTGGAAGCCCGCCAAGCCGCGCACCCGCAAAGTCTCGACAGCTCTGCGCGCCTATGCGGCTATGACAACAAGCGCTGCCCGCGGCGCGGTGCGCGAGATCCGCGACTAAAATAAGCGGCTGGTGCGCGCAGCCTTGCGCGCCAGCCAAGTTACAGCCTTCCGCTTTTTAAAGAACAGGTCACTTCATGCGTTTGTCTTCCTCCCTCTTAGGCTGTTTCCTTCTTTCCCTTTCAACCTCAGTGCTGCAGGCGCAGACACCAGCACCCAGCTGTGGCCGTGAATGCCTGCTCACAGAGGCTGTCAGCAACGCCAATTCCATAAGCGATCTGCGCGATAAGCAGATGGCTCTTGCCACCATTGCCACATCCCAAGCGCAGGTTCGCGCTTTCGCCAATGCCAAGGCCAGTGCGCGCTTGATCAACGATACACATTTGCAAAACGAAACCTTGATCAGCATTGCCGAGAGCGAGGCCAAGTCTGGCAATATTCAAAACGCTCTGGCAACTGCGCGCAGCATTGACGATCAACGCGAACAATCAGCCGCTATGGCCGCACTGCAGGCTGTGGCCATCAAACAGGCCAAGGCCGGGGATATTGCTGGCGCGATCCAATCCACCAATACGATGGAGGATTATACGGCTCGATTAGAAGCCCAAGCCTCCATTGCCCTGACACAGGCCGAGGCTGGCGATTTTGCTGGCGCGATGAACACGGCCAGCAAAATGAAAAGCACCTATTGGCTGCCGCAAGCCAAAGCTGAAAACTCTATGCGCTTTTCTGAAACGGCGGTGGATGATTATTGGTATTATCAAGCCATTGTGCTGATCTCCGGCGTGCAAGCAAAATCGGGCAATGTCACAGGCGCGATTGAAACGGCCCGCAAGATTGAAGATATCGCCGCCAGGTCTAAAGCCATGGCGATTGCCGCCGTCGTGCAGGCAGAGAACAAGGACATTAAGGGGGCTATGGCCACCGCCAGCATGATTGAAGCGGCCTATGGTGATATTGGCGCTTTGATTGCTGTCTCCATCGCCCAGTCACGCACCGGCATGCTGACACAAGGCTTGGAACTCGCGCGCACGATTGAATCAGCTTATGGCGATGTCACCGCGCTGATTGCCATTGCCGGCATTCAAGCTGAAATGGGCGATGCCAAGGCTGGCACAGCAACAGCGCAATCCATTCGCAATTTCCAAGGCAATTTGCAGGCGCTCAAACTTGTGGCAATCGCCCAAGCCAAGAGCAAGGATTTCACCACTGCACTTTCGACCAGCAAGGGCATTAGCGATCTGCGTGTGCGCACAGAGGCGCTTGAGGCCATTTGTGTTGAACAGGCCAAAGCGGGCGATCTCCAAGCTGCCCAAGCCACAGCCCAGATGATTGAAAACCCCTATCGCCGCAATGATGCCGAGGTTGAAATCGCCTTGACCCGCGCCCAATTGGGCGATCTTGAGGGCGGACTGAAACTGGCGCGCAGCCTCAGCAATAAATTAGGACAATCTCTGGCATTAGCCAAAATCGCGCAAATCTTGCCCTGAAATCTTGCCCTGATGGCCTCACACGATCAAATGTGAGCCATCAGCGCGTGTGATCAAAGCGCGGGTCGCGCCATAGGCCTTCAAGAGTTGGGGGGCAGCCTGCTCCCCAGCCACATAAATGGCCGTGGACAAAGCATCAGCCGCCAATGCGCGGGGTGCCTGCACTGCCACCTCGATCAAAGAATTGGCACTCAGGCCCGAGGCCGGATCGAAAATGTGATGCGATTGCGAGCCAGCAAATCGCATCCCATACCCGCCAGAAACAGCCAAAGAGGAATTGGCAAGTTCCACACTGCGCTCCACATGATCAGGCGAATTGGGATTCATGAGACGAACTTTGAAGGCGCCGCCTTCCGGCCGCTCACCAATGGCGCGCGTTTCACCAAGTTCAACCATGGCATGATCAAACCCCTCATTGCGCAGCAGATCAGCAATACGGTCAGTGATATAGCCCTGAGCAATGCCATTCAACGTCAAGCCCATACCGGCTTGCGCAAAGCGGATCTGCTTGCTGCTGACATCAAGGGCGCGGTAATCAACGCGCGAGCGCGCCAGCTCGATCCGATGCGAGTCTGGCGCACTCAATGCAGCGGGATGTTCTTTATAAAATTCTGTATAGGCATCCCAGAGGGGCTGAACGGTGGGATCAAAAGCACCTGAGCTGAGCTGCGCAATGCGCAGGGATTCTTCCAGCACGATCAGAAAATCTCTGGAGGGATGATCAAGC
>CAIVAX010000333.1 GCA_903903935.1 uncultured Hyphomicrobiales bacterium
ATGAGGGCTCGGCTTGCACAAATTGAACACCCCTCACTCTTATCTCACCCGCCGGTCTTGGCTTAAACAATTGGTATTGGCCGGGCTCGCTCTTTCTCTCGATGCGCCTTCACTTGTCGCGGGAGAGATTGAGGTTGAAGGTAAGTTCAACTTAATTGATCAATGGGGCAAAGCTCGGACAGAGCAAGATCTACGCGGTAAGCCAACAATCTTGTTTTTTGGTTATACCCATTGCCCGGATTTTTTCCCAACTGCTCTTCAGGATTTGGCTCTGCTCATGCGCGATATGAAGCAAGAGGCTGACGCCTATCATTTTGTCTTTATCTCGGTGGATCCAGAGCGCGATCGACCCGAGGTTTTGCGGGATTTTTTGGGCAGTTTTGATTCTCGCATTCTTGGTCTGACAGGCACTGCCAATGACGTGGAGCAGGCTCTTGATTCCTTCATGGCCTTTGCCCAAAGAGTGAATTATGCTGGAAGCTATGTCTTTGATCATTCCTCGCTGATTTACCTTTTTGATGCCAAGGGTCATTTTGAGGGCAGGCTCAATTTGAGCACGGGTCTGCCAGAGCAGAAAATTCAATTGGCCAGGCTGAAGTAAGCTCACCGAGCCCCAATGAAAAAGGCCCCTTGCGGGGCCTTTTTGCTGCAATCAAAAGGTGTTTGTCTTTCAGCCCTTGCGTGGTGTGATCAGCTTGCGATTGATCAGTGCCTCAGCAATTTGCACGGCATTGAGCGCAGCGCCCTTGCGCAGATTGTCCGAGACGCACCAGAAGGCGAGACCATTTTCCACGGTCGCATCTTCGCGAATGCGAGAAATATAAGTGGCGTCTTCGCCCGCAGCTTCATGCGGGGTGATGTAGCCACCATTCTCACGCTTATCGACAACGAGCACGCCGGGGGCTTCGCGCAGGATTTTACGCGCCTCGTCAGCCGAAAGAGGCCGTTCAAATTCGATATTCACCGATTCAGAATGGCTGATGAAGACAGGCACGCGCACACAGGTTGCTGTGAGCATGATTTTGGGATCGAGAATCTTCTTCGTCTCCGCCATCATTTTCCATTCTTCTGTGGTGAAGCCATCCTCCATGAAGACGCCAATGTGCGGAATGAGATTAAAGGCAATGCGCTTGGTGAATTTCTTGGGCTCAACTGGATCAGAGACGAAGACAGCGCGGGTCTGGCCGAATAATTCGTCCATGCCTTCTTTGCCTGCACCCGACACAGATTGATAGGTGGAGACAACAACGCGCTTGATCTTGGCCGCATCATGCAGCGGCTTGAGAGCGACGACCAATTGGGCTGTCGAGCAATTGGGGCTGGCAATGATGTTTTTCTTTTTGAAGCCGACGATCGCATCGGCATTCACCTCTGGCACGATCAAGGGCACATCCATGTCATAGCGCCAGGCGGACGAATTATCGATCACCACACAACCTTGTGCGGCAATCTTCGGGGACCATTCCTTGGACACATCCCCACCGGCCGACATCAGACAAATGTCGGTATCGCTGAAATCGTAATGATCAAGGACTTTGCACTTGAGGGTCTTGTCGCCAAAGGAGACTTCCGTCCCCAAAGAGCGTTTGGAGGCGAGTGCAACAACTTCGCTGGCTGGAAATTGGCGCTCAGCCAATATGTCCAACATTTCCCGGCCTACATTGCCAGTAGCGCCCACGACTGCGACCTTGAAACCCATGATGTAAGTCCTGTCTTGCGGTTAGTATCTCCTCCCGGGGGATCCCGCGGGGCGGGTCTGGCCTCCTGTCCGGTGGAAGGAGGTCCCGGATCGAGGATGAGCGTCAGCTTTTGGTGCCGCCTTTGGCGGTCCATTTTTTCGTCGGGGTTTTGCTGCCGGTCACGAAAATCATGATCTGTAGATCCCGGCCTGATGCCTAAAGGCAAAAAACACCGCGCAGAGCTTAATGTCAATCACTCTAAATGAGAGGAGGCTAAGTGTTCATTAACACTAATAGGGGTTTTATGGGGGAAGAGGGATGAGCGCTCATCCCGACATTTAAAAAGTGGTTATTTTAGTTCGATTCGCCCAGATTAGGGCGGGAGTTGCCATGTCCCAGATCGCGCTTTCGGTCGATCCCAGGCCGTCACATCCAGCCCCTGAAACCGCGGGAACCGGTCAGCGCTCGCGCGTCGGATCGCGCCAAAAGGCTCGCCGCCGGCAGCGGATGTCTCGAATTTTAGCTGGTTTGACAATAGCTTCGACCTTGGCTGGGCTGTTCTTCTTCACCCCCGCCCCGTCCGATCAAGGCCGGCGTCTCTTGGTGCCCCCCGCTGGGGCTTGGATCGAAACGCTCCCCTCTCGGCCCGTTTTTTCTCTGGCCGGGGGCGAATTTGCCCGCCCGAGTCTGTTTTATCGCGCTAGGCGCCATGAGCCGGGCGCATTGATCAAATGGGTTTTGGTCAAATGGGGGATGACAAGGCCTCCTTTTTACGCCTGACCATTTATCGCATGGGGGAAGAGCCTCATGCGCAAATCCCCTTCTTTGTGGAAATGGCCCGTCGGGCCGCCGAAGCGCAGATTGCCATTGCACGCAGTCAGCCCGCTCAGCCGCAAGCCACGCGATTTGGGACATTTGATATTGCCGAAGTTGTGCTGACAGATGATACGCATCAGCGCTCATGCCTTGGCTTTCGCTCAGCTATTGAAGAGAAAAATCTTCGTCTGTCTGGTTTGGCCTGCGGGGCGAGCGCGCAAAAATTTGACCAACAAGATTTGGCCTGTGCGCTG
>CAIVAX010000334.1 GCA_903903935.1 uncultured Hyphomicrobiales bacterium
GCGGCATTATTGGGGGGCAGACCTTCAAGCATAAGCGCCTCTTTCAAACATCAGCGCACCTAACACGCGCCCGCCGCCCTGTCACGCGCCTCCAGAATGGATTGGTTTTAGCACGCAAGAGCGCTAGAAAGCAGCATGATCAGATTTTTGCTCTCCCTTTGGCTTCTAGCGCTGGCCTCGGCCAGCCTCGCGCAGACGCCCGCGCCTCAATCCCCTCTATCTCCTGCCCTCACCTCCCCCCAACCAGAGGAAACGGATGAGGAGGCCCCTGAACTTGCTTTACCTTTGCAAAAATGGGGCGAGACCAATCCCGATTGTCTGGAATGGACCAATCAATGCCAGATTTGCAGCCGCAAAGAGGGCTCAGCCCCGCAATGCTCCCTGCCCGGCATTGCCTGCCTGCCCGGCCAGCCCGTTTGTAAAATCCTGCGGCCACGACCCTGAGCTGGCACATGCGAAGCTGACAAAAATAAAGGACTTGCAGCTTGGCGCTAGACATCTGGGGCCTGTGTCATGTAAATTGCCTCCATTGTCCCTTAGGACTTCAGATCAGAGGATGCCGTGGCCACTTTCGCCACATTGCCGATTGAACCGCAGACGGGCCTGAAGGCTCGGCTAGCGCTCGGCATGAGCGCAGTGCTGGCACTTGGTCTTGCTGCAGAGCTTTGCAAGCTGCTTCTGCTTATTCGCCCCTGAGCGCCGTCCGGGCCATGCCTGGGCACTCAGGGGATAGCAATCACCTTCCAAGCTTCATGACCTGAGCCCGTGACATCTTAGCCGGGCCACCCATTCGAGGATCTTATGACCAACCAGATTCAAAACCCCATTCAGCCTGACGATGCCTCCAATAAGGATCGCGTTCTGATTTTCGACACCACTTTGCGCGATGGCGAGCAATCGCCCGGCGCGACCATGACGTTTGAGGAAAAATTAGAAGTCGCCGATATGCTCGATGCTTTGGGCGTCGATATTATCGAGGCCGGCTTTCCCATTGCCTCTGAGGGCGATTTTGAGGCCGTTGCGGCAATTGCCAAACGCGTCAAGCGCGCCAGCGTGGCCGGTCTGGCCCGCGCCGGCTTCAAAGACATTGATCGCTGCGCCGAAGCTTTGCGCCATGCCGTTAAGCCGCGCATTCACACTTTCATTTCGACCTCGCCGGTCCATATGAAATATAAGCTGCAAAAATCTGCCGAGGAGGTTTTGGCCCTCGTCACGCAGCAAGTGGAACGCGCCCGCAATCATGTGCCCGATGTAGAATGGTCGGCCGAAGATGGCACGCGTACAGAATTGGATTTTCTGTGTCGCTGTGTGGAAGCTGCCATTCGTGCCGGTGCAACCACCATCAATATTCCCGACACTGTTGGCTATGCTGTGCCCGATGAATATGAAGCGCTGTTTCGCACTGTGCGCGAACGTGTGCCCAATTCGGACAAAGCGATTTTCTCCGTCCATTGCCATAATGATTTGGGCATGGCTGTGGCCAATACATTAGCTGGCCTGCGCGGCGGTGCGCGTCAGATCGAATGCACGATCAATGGCATTGGCGAGCGGGCCGGCAATGCGGCGCTGGAAGAAGTGGTGATGGCGATCCGCACCAGAGCCGATGTGCTGCCCTATCACAATGAGATTGATCCGCGCATGTTGACACGCGCTTCCAAACTCGTCTCGGCTGTCACCTCATTTCCTGTGCAATATAATAAAGCGATTGTCGGTCGCAATGCCTTTGCCCATGAGAGCGGCATCCATCAAGATGGCATGCTGAAAAATGCGCAGACCTATGAAATCATGACCCCCGAAAGTGTCGGCGTGTCAAAAACTTCATTGGTGATGGGCAAGCATTCAGGCCGCAATGCCTTCCGCACCAAGCTCAAAGAAATGGGCTATGAATTGGGCGAGAATGCGCTGGAAGATGCGTTCAAGCGCTTCAAGGATTTGGCCGACCGTAAAAAGATCGTCTATGACGAGGACATTGAAGCTTTGGTCGATGATCAGATCGGCCATGCGGGCGAGCGCATCAAAGTGCAAGCGCTGACTGTGATTGCAGGCACAATGGGCCCGCAAACAGCCACACTGACCCTCGATATTGATGGTCACCACACGACCCATCAAAGCACGGGCAATGGTCCGGTGGATGCTATTTTCAATGCCATTCAGGCTTTGGTGCCCCATAAGGCCATGCTGGAACTCTATCAAGTGCATGCTGTGACAGAAGGAACCGATGCACAGGCGGAGGTCTCCATCCGCCTCACCGAAGATGGTCGCTCCGTCACCGCCAAAGGCGCAGATCCTGACACTCTGGTCGCCTCCGCCCGCGCCTATGTGGCCGCTTTGAACAAGCTGATGGATAAGCGCCATAATGCGTCGACCACACCGGCAACCGCCCGCCTCAAACCCTGAGGCAGGTGTTCATAAGAGCAAATGAGCCAAATGGCCCATTTGCCCGCCCCGCCAAATCGCAAGCTGGGATGAAACCCTTTGGGAATAATCCAAATGCAAGGCTGGACAGTGCCGGGGGGGATTGCTATAGGACTGTCATTCGCCGGGACCAGCTTGGACCCGGCGGTTTAATTTTGATGGGCGCATAGCTCAGTTGGTAGAGCAGCTGACTCTTAATCAGCGGGTCCCAGGTTCGAGCCCTGGTGCGCCCACCATCAAAATAAATGAATATCAATAGCTTATGATGGTGATGCTTTTTGTGTGGGTTACGCAGAAAATATTGCGGACCCATAGCGGACCCTCTGGGAGGCAATACGTTTTCAGACGGGCCGTCATTCTAACCGTCAACCCAGTCGGTTTGTGTCTCCAATAAGGAAGCCATCTTGCCCAAAGCCGTTTCGTCAGCCAATCCGCCTCTGCCGGAGGTGACAGCGGCAGCAAGCCCCTGGAAGCTCAATTCGACCGCGCCTAAGCAGTCCCGCGAGGGCTACTGGGTTCCGCTGCCGAATTCTGCCTCTGTCCACCTCATGGACCTCCGCAGTTCCACTTGCCGCTGGCCGGTCGACGATCCACGTCACAAGGGCGCGGTCAGGTTCTGTGGGAGTGTCTGCGGTTCTGAAGCCAGCTACTGCGACATCCACAAGAAGATGGGCACTACGCCTAGCCGAGGCTCAGTTTCACGTCTGGCTTTTGTCACGATGCCGACTGTAATCAAGGTCGCCTGAAGCGCCATAGCCCCCGCCATCGGTTGTGTGTCACGCCTGATTGTAGCGGTCGGCGGCAACGGCCGCTGGCTTGCCTAGCCATGCTGTATCGGAAATCATGATTAGACGATTTGTTCTGACGCCCACGGCGGTTGATCAACTGAGTTATTGTCATGCGCTGCAACTTCTGTTCAGGCTTGTTAGATTCAATTAATAAACGCCTAATAAGCGAACCAGCTCTTCTTTACTCATCCCTTTCAGCCCAGCCAGCAACGCCAACAGTTCAGCACTCGGCCCTGTCTGCTGGTTGTCCCTATGAGCCTTGAGAACCTTAACCCTTTTTAGACGGCTCTTCATCTGCCCCTGCCCATCTTGGCCTCCA
>CAIVAX010000335.1 GCA_903903935.1 uncultured Hyphomicrobiales bacterium
AATTATAATGACATGATGCTGGTCGCCCCGCTGCTCTCCACTGCGGCAGCCAAATTTGATCCGCGACAGTTTGGCTGGCTGGGCTCCTTTGCCTCGCGGCCCACTCCGGTGATTTTCGTCCGCAGCGATTCACCGGCCACCACAATGCAAGAGGCCCGCGAAAAGGTCGATCTCATCGCAGCCACAGGACCTGATGCAACCTCATCTTATGCGCTGATGTCGAATGATCTGTTTGGCACCAAGTTCAAAGTGATCATGGGTTATAAGGGCGGCTCCTCCGACATGAACCTCGCCATTGAGCGCGGCGAGGCACATGGTCGTGCAAGCTGGGATTGGTTTGCCCTTAATCATGACAAGCCCGACTGGGTAAAAAAAGACTTCGTCAAAGTGCTTGTGCAGCTCTCCCTTGAGCGCAATCCCGACCCGGCCTTGAAGACTATTCCCTATGCCCTTGAGCTGGCCAAAAGCGAAGAAGAGAAAATGATTCTTGAACTCGTGCTGGGCACGGGCAAGTTTCTGCGCGCTTATTCTGTTCCTCCGGGCGTGCCCCCAGCCCGGCTTGAGGCACTGCGCAAAGCCTTTAAAGAAACCACCAATGATCCAGCCTTTATTACCGAGCTCGTATCGGTCTATCCCCCCGGTCTGGATTATCAAACGCCCGGTCAGATCGAAGCCTTTATGGCCAAGGTCTATACATTCCCCAAAAATGTGATCGAACGCAGTGCCAAATATGTTGGCGAATAGGCTGAGACCTTTGGCCTCAAACAGGAAGATTGAGGCCAAACCCATCTCAGGTTAATGCTTTGTACAAGACCAAACCGGACCTCGTGTCGGTTATATCAAATCAGGAGTGACGCCCGATGCTGACCCAAGCCATGAATGAACGCCTGACACGCGTGGGGCCTGGAACACCCGGCGGTGAATTGATGCGCCGCTATTGGATTCCTTTTGCAGCTGTGGCGCAATTGGATGAAAATCCTGTTCGCAAAGTTCGTCTCTTAGGAGAGGACCTCACCCTCTATCGCGATAAGAGCGGCGCTCTGGGACTGATTGGTGATCGTTGCCTGCATCGGCTTGTCGATATGAAATATGGCATTCCCGACACCAATGGTTTGCGCTGCCCCTATCACGGCTGGCTCTATGGTGAGAGCGGCGCGTGTTTGGATCGCCCGATGGAATCCAATCGCAGTCAGTTCAATCAGAAGATCAAAGCCTATCCCGTCAAGGAATTGGGCGGCTTGATCTTCGCCTATATGGGTCCTCTGCCAGCCCCCGCCCTGCCCAAATGGGATTTGTTTGTCTGGCCCAATTCGATAAGGCAAATCGGCTTCAACATCATTGATTGCAATTGGCTGCAATGCCAAGAGAACACCGGCGATCCCACGCATAGCGTGTGGACGCATGGCCATTTGTTTCGTTATCAACTTGAGCGTCAAGGCACGCTGGATGAGCGCGCCAAAAGCATGATCCATACATTGCATAATCGCAGCAAATGGGGCGATGGCATTAAAGAGGTCTATGCCAAGCCCACCGACTATGGCTTTGAAAAGGGCATTGTCTATTCCAAGGAATTAGGTGCTGAGAAGGATTGGACTCGGCGCCATTCCACTGTGATGTTCCCCTTTTACACGCAAACCGGTTCAGCCGGTTCTCCGCGCAGTGAGTTTCAAATCCGCGTGCCGATTGACGACACACATACGCTGCACATTTGCTATCAATGCTATTCTGGTCCCTATGGTGTGGAAGCGCCCGCTCAGGACGGCGTACCCTATTACGAACCGCCCACAGTTAATGAAAAGGGCGAACCCATTCTCGATTATGTTCTGGCGCAAGATGCCATTGTGTGGGTGGCGCAAGGCCCCGTCACCGATCGCTCGCAAGAAATGCTCGGGCGCACAGATGTGCCTATTGTGCTGCTTCGTCGGCAATTGGATGAACAGATTGCGCGGGTCGAGGCCGGACTAGATCCGATGAATGTCTTCCGCGACGAACACGACATCCTGCATGGCAATGGCAAATCCCCCAAGGACACATGGGGCTCACCCGATTGGGCGAAGAAGAAATTGTTTGTGAGCCAAGGCTATCGGCAAATGTATCACAAAGGCTTTGCCCTCGATGATGCCGATCGCTATGGCCCGGCCCTTGATCTGGTCAAGGAATTACATCGCCGCGTGGAAGACTATGAACTCGCGGCCAATCAAGAAACAGCCGACAGTCCAGCCGAATAGCTGTTCTCGATTTAATCGCGAAAATCACGCGCCCACAGCGCGTGAACTTGCGCCATAAGATCGCTTGAAAAAGGCGCAAGATCGGGCACGCGCGCGATTTCTTCCAATTGTTCGAGGGACGAAAATCCGCCCAAAGCCGTTGTGACACCCTCATGCATGAGAATGAAACGATAAGCAGCCTGCGCCAGAGAGAGGCCGCTCTGACGTGATAGAAATTGCAATTTGCCTGCCGCCAGCCTCTGCCGGTTCACGGCAGCTTGCGCAGGATCAGGAGATTTGCGCGCCAGTGGATGGCGATCAAGACCTGCCAGAGCATCATCGGTCAAAAACCCACCCGCGAGCGGCGAATAAACCGATCCCCCAACACCGGCATGATGGGCTGCATTGAGCACGCCACCATAATCCTTACCCGTAAATCCTGGGCCTGGATCATAACCAGCAGTTGGATTGAGCAATGTGAAGGGCACATTGATCAGACCCCACACGCCCAGATCAAGCAATTGACGCACATAAACGCCATCATTGCCGCGACAGATAAATCCAATGTGGCGCGCTAGACCTTTCTCAAGACAAAGCCGCGCGCCATCCAAAGCGCCGCCGGGAGAGAGAAAATGCTCAATCCCCAATTGCGCATAATATGTCCCCTCCATCATGGGACCGGGATGGATCGGGCCATTATGAATTTGCAGGACATCGAGATAATCAACGCCCAAGCGCTTTAAACTCGCCTGTGTGGAGCGCACGACATGGCCTGCTAGATCATCCAGATTTTCGGCGCGGATCTCAACTTTAGAATTTAAGATCGGCCTCACCTTGATCTCTGCAAGGACGCGCCCAAGATTTTCTTCGGCCCGTCCATCGCCATAATCAGGTGAATTATCAAAATAGGTGAGACCAAGTTCGAGCGCACGAGAGACAATTCTCACCTGTTCGGACAAGCTGCCACGCACCATTAATCCAGCATTGCCACCACAACCAAAAGCGATTTCAGATAGACTGAGATCGCTCGATCCCATGCGCCGATATTTCACCTGAGCCTCATCAATTGCCGCTTGATTGCAGTTTACGGATTTCGTCTTTGAGATCCTCGGGCGCTTTGGCCAATCGATCCAGCATATCCAATGCCTCATCTGCACCCACGGGGCTGATGTCGATCCGCAACTTTTCGGCATCTGCCAAAAATTCTTTATCCTTGGTCATGTCCAAAAAGGCTTTCTGCAAAGCCTTGGCGCGATCAGCAGGAACACCCGGCGGGCCCACAACAGGACGGGAGAGAATATAGGGAATCTCGGCAAGTTCGATCAATTGACGCGAAACCTCATCCTTAGCAAGTTCGCGAGCCGTGGGCACATCTGGAAACTGAGCCAGACGTGTGGCCCGGGCAAATTGCAACAGCGGGCGCATATTGCTATCCGGCTTCATCCAAGCAGGCTGCGTGGAGGCAACGGCAGATTGACCGATAAAGCGGCCCTCAATCTCATTGCGTTCAATCGCCACATTCAAACCATTGCTGCCGGGATATCCAGAGACAATCTTGAAATTGAGGCCAATGGTTTTGCGCATCAGCATGGCCACATCTGTATCAGTTGAGCCTTCGGATGTGCCGCCCAGAATAATGTCTGGACCACCGGGGCGGCGCGCCTCATCAAGCGATTTGGCTTTGGCATCCTTGCGCACCCATAGCATATAGGCATCATCCTGCGCGCTGGTGGGCGAGCCAAGCCATGTATATTTGCGCGCATCAAATTGCACATTGGCATTGCCACCCAGCACGCCCATCAAGGGCATGTTGCGGGCAAAGGTCGCCAATGCCGTGCCATCCTTGGGGGCGGCCACATAAATATGATTGGCGGCGCGCAGACTGCCAGCCCCTGGCATATTTTGCACAATCACGCCGGGATGGCCGGGCATGAATTTGCCAAAATGGCGCGAGATCAGCCGCGCATAGACATCATATCCCCCGCCTGCATCATAGCCCACGATGATCTGAATCTGCTTGCCCTTATAAAAATCCTCAACCGGATCAGCCATGGCCATGGTCGCAACACAGGCAGCGCCCAATCCAAATAGAAAAGCTTTCATGTCATGATCCTCCCGATCAAACCTTGGCGCAATGTTCAAATCCTGCGCCTTGTGTCCGATATCTCCACACCCAGAGTGAAGGCTATCGTCTCCTTGGATCAGCTGCAAGCTGGCCTTGCAAAACCCTTGTACAAACCCTTGCCATTTGGCGCGTCAGGGCTCAAAAGCACTCCCGTGCTTCATATTAATGATCTGACTTTTCGGCTTGGACCGCGCATTTTGTTTGATAAGGCGAGTGTCGCCTTGTCCGAGCGCGCACGCGTGGGCTTTGTGGGGCGCAATGGCACGGGCAAAACCACTCTGTTTCGCATGATTGTCGGCGAGCAAGATCCCGAAAGCGGCTCCATTACTCTGCCGCGCACCATGCGCATTGGCCGTGTGGAACAAGAAGCGCCCGGCGGGCCGGGATCCTTGGTTGATTTTGTGTTATCGGCTGACACGGAGCGAGCCGTTCTGCTCGCCGAATCCGAGACCGCGCACGATCCCCACCGGATCGCAGAAATTCAAACCCGCCTTGTGGATATTTCCGCGCATGCCGCGCCCGCGAGAGCTGCGGGTATTCTGGCCGGATTGGGCTTTGATCATGAGGCGCAACAACGCTCGCTGTCAGAATTCTCCGGCGGTTGGCGCATGCGTGTGGCACTGGCGGCTGTGCTGTTTTCTGAACCTGATCTGTTGCTGCTTGATGAGCCCACCAAT
>CAIVAX010000336.1 GCA_903903935.1 uncultured Hyphomicrobiales bacterium
AGATATTGGATTGTCCGGCAAAGGCCATCAACAGCAGTACCAGCGCCGACATCAGCATGGTTGACATCATAATATTGCGGCGGCCCATTTTATCCGACATCGAGCCAGCAATGGGAGAGGCGATAAAGCCAGCTGCTTGCAAAGCAAACATGCAGCCGCCGACCCATTGAGGTGAATAGCCCATTTGTTGGGCCAGAAAGATTGGCAGAAAGGCCAGCAGTGAGCCCTGTGTCATTGAGCGAAAGGCTGAGCCGACCGAGAGCAGCAAGAGCGTTTTGTTCTGCATGAGCGTGGCAAAGCTCTTGAGAGTCTTGAGAAGGGACTCGCTGATCGAGGCGCTCTTTGTGCTGGACCCCGATTCAATATTCATCCGGCCCATATAAAGCAGGATCAAAACGGACATAATAATGCCCGGAATGACATTCATGATCACCACTTCGCGCCAAGAAAACATGACCAGCAAAGCACCTGCAGCGAGGGGCGCGACTGCATCGCCGACATTGCCGCCCATGCCATGCAATGCAACCACAAAGCCTTTGCGATCAGGAAAGCGGCGGGCGAGCAGCGGAATGGCGGTGGGGTGCCAGAGATTATTGCCAATGCCGATCAAAGTCGTGCAGGCCACCATCATCCAATAAGCATTGGCATAGCCCATCAGAAGGTAAGGAAAGCCGATCCAGAACAAGGACAGGGCCATCAACAGGCCTTTGCGGCCGATGGCATCCACCACAAGTCCGCCGGGAATGTTGGATAAAGCGCCCGCCACATATTGGAAGGTGAGGATGGTGCCGATCTGGCTATAGCTCAGGCCCAGTTCGGTGCCGATCAGGGGCAGCAGAAGATAGAAGGTCGCCGGATACCAATGGGTCAAAGCATGGCCGATGGTGATCACCCAGACTTCGAGAAAGGAGCGCTGTTCGCTCTGGTCATTGGCGGTGATGGCGGTCATCGGTATCCTCTCCTTGGGATGAATGAAGGAATGGCCTTTTTATTTTTTTGAGGGCCGCATTCTGACTAATCGCGCTCTGGCAGCTTGGCAAGGAATCTGTTAGCCAAGGATCTGTTGGCAATTGATCTGTTAGCGAGGGATCAAATGGGCCAATTTCCCCTCTCTTGTCGATCAGAGCCCAGCAGAGTAGGACAGGCCAACACAGGAGAAGAGGTCCATGCATGCACGCAGGCCCGTTATGTTGGTCGTTCTGGACGGTTGGGGATGGCGCGAAGATTCGGCGAATAATGCCGTTTTACAGGCCAAAACGCCTAATTTTAACCGTTTGTGGCAGAGCAAGCCGCATGCTTTTCTCAAGACGTCAGGTCTGGATGTCGGCCTGCCCGAGGGGCAGATGGGCAATTCCGAGGTCGGCCATCTCAATATTGGGGCGGGCCGGGTGGTGATGCAGGATTTGCCGCGCATCTCAGCTGCCGTAGCTGATGGATCGCTGGCGCGTCTGCCCGCCATCACACAATTGATCGGCCAATTGAAGCAATCGGGCCATGCCTGCCATTTGATTGGGCTTGTCTCGCCAGGTGGCGTGCATTCGCATCAGGATCATGCTGTGGCTTTGGCCAATCTGATCGCTTCCGCCGGTATTAAAACCTATGTGCATTGTTTGACCGATGGGCGCGATACGCCGCCGCGTTCGGCTGGCCAAGATGTTGAGCGCTTTCGTCATGCTTTGCATCCAGATGTGCAGATCGCCACTGTGATCGGCCGTTATTGGGCGATGGATCGTGACAAGCGCTGGGATCGTGTGGAGCGGGCCTATCAGGCCATTATCAGCGCTGATGCACCGCGCTTTGAGGATCCCAAGCAGGTGATCGCGCAGGCCTATGCAAAAGACATTACTGATGAATTCATCGATCCGGCGGTGATTGGCGCTTATGCGGGTGTGCAAGAGGGCGATGGCCTGCTGTGCTTTAATTTTCGCGCTGATCGCGTGCGTGAAATTCTGGCCGCTTTTTTGGATCCGCATTTCTCAGGCTTTGAGCGCAAAACGATTGTGCAGTTCGGGCCTGCGGTTGGGTTGACGGCCTATAGTGATGAGCTGGCGCCTTTGATGAGCACAGCTTTTAGCGCGCAAAATCTCGATAATGTTTTGGGCAAGGTTGTCGCCGATGCGGGGCGCCGACAATTGCGCATGGCGGAGACGGAAAAATATCCGCATGTCACTTATTTTCTCAATGGTGGAGAAGAGACGCCCTATCAGGGTGAAGATCGCATTATGGTGCCCTCGCCCAAGGTC
>CAIVAX010000337.1 GCA_903903935.1 uncultured Hyphomicrobiales bacterium
CCGATGAATTCGTCGATCTGATCAATATGGCCAGCCGTGTGGGTCGTGATCCCAATGAACGGTCTGACAAGGTCGAGCGGACCGAACGCCCCGCCCGTAAGGAAGGTCGCGCACCCGCTGCCGTCTCTTATGGCGCTTCGCCTGATTTTGACGATCATTCCGATAACTAAGCCCAGCTTCTGGCCTCAGTGACACATCAATCAAGGCGCGGGCCTCAAGCTCCGCGCCTTTTTTGCATCCCGTCTTTGACTAAAGCCCCCTGCTTGGATAAAGCCAAAGCTTGTATCTGAGTTCAGGCTGAGGCAGATCTGAGCTCATGGCCAAAACTTCACCTCCTCGCACTACCTCTCCTCGCACTGCCTCTCCCAGCCCTTCGACACAGGCTGTGAACCCGGATCGCGACTGCGATCTATGCCCGCGCTTGCGCAGTTTCATTCTCGAAAATCGTGCAACCGAGCCCGATTGGCATAATGCCCCCGTCCCCAGTTTCACCTCCCCATCCCCGCGCTTGCTGATTGTCGGTCTGGCGCCGGGTCTGCGCGGTGCCAATCGCACTGGCCGCCCTTTCACTGGCGATTGGGCAGGTGATCTTCTCTATGAAACTCTGCTCGACTTTGGCTTTGCCAAAGGGGCCTATGACGAGCGCCCTGATGATGGTCTGAGCCTGATTGACTGCATGATCACCAATGCTGTGCGCTGTGTGCCCCCACAAAACAAACCAAGCCCGGCGGAGATCAACACATGTCGCCCCTTCCTCGCCAATATTTTGGAGCAGGAGAAAAGCCTGACGAGTGTGCTCGCACTGGGCCGCATTGCGCATGACAGTGTGGTGCGCGCCTGCGGATTAAAACCCGCCCATCTGCCCTTTGGCCATGGCGCTCATTTTTCCATCAAGCTGAATGATGAGCGCAAGCTCACGCTGTTTGATAGCTATCATTGCTCGCGCTATAATACGAATACGGGCGTGCTCACCAACAAAATGTTTCGCGATGTCTTTAAAGCTCTGCGCAAGCATTGCGATGCGCAAATATTGCGATGAGCAAGCGCCGATAAGAAAAAAGACCTAACCGCGATCACGCAACAAGCGGCCCTTTTCCTTATTCCAATCGCGCTTCTTCTCGGTCTCGCGCTTGTCATGCAGCTTCTTGCCGCGGGCAATGGCAATTTCAATTTTCGCGCGGCCTCTGTCATTGAAATAGACTTTCAAAGGCACAATCGTCATGCCTTCGCGTTCAACCGCCTGCGCCATGCGGGCAATCTCGCGCAATTTGAGCAAAAGCTTGCGCGGGCGGCGCGGCTCATGATTGAAGCGATTGGCCTGCAAATATTCTGGAATATTGGCGTTGATGAGAAACACTTCGCCCGTGCGATCCACGCTGACATAGCTTTCAGCAATCGAGGCCTTGCCAGTGCGCAGAGACTTCACCTCTGTGCCCGTCAAAGCAACGCCAGCCTCATAGATATCGCCGATCTCATAATCAAACCGCGCCCGGCGATTATCGGCAGCAATTTTAAAATTGGGCGATGCATTGCCTGCCATCATCAACCGATCTTGCCAATTGAGCGCATGATCTGCGCCATGTCCAAAGCCTGTTGATCTTGGGCTTGCGCACCCAAAGCCGCCAGACCAGCAATGACGCCATCGCGATCGGGCGTCTTTTTATTTTGTGACAATTTGAACTTGCCTTCAATCGCGGCAATCTCAATGTCCAATCCTACAATGGCCCGCAATTGGCTGGCCATAAAATCCTCTGGCGCATCATCCACCGACCAGGGGCGCGCTTCGGCCTGCTCATGACGATCGCTCAAATGCCGCACCTGATCATGCACCCATTGCGCATCTTCATGCACATGCACGGGGCCGCGGACTTGAACATTGACATAATTCCAAGTCGGCACAACTTTGCCAGTGTCTCTCTTGCTGGGATAATGGCCGGGGCTGATATAATGGTTATAGCCCTGAAAGATCACCAAAGCCTGCGGCACAGCGCGCAATCGCATCCACAACGGATTGGCTCTGGCCACATGTGCCAGCAAACGCTTACCCTCCTGTGCCACCATCATGGGCACAGGATCGGCAAAGACCTGATCACCCTCTTGCGAGATGAGCAAACCTAAGGGAAAGCCCTCAATCACTTGCAGCAAGAGATCGCGATCTTCGACACGGAAATGCTCAGGCACATACATTAGCCGCAACTCCTCTGATCGGCCAATCTATTTCGTTCAACCATTGATCACGCGCGCATGAACCATGGCTTTGCGGACAATCGTTTTGCTAGAATCACTCATCGGCACCAGCGGCAAGCGCACGTCCGGTTCAATTTTTCCTAAGAGCGATAGGCCATATTTAGCGCCCGTCACACCCGCTTCAGTAAAAATGCCTGCATGCAGCGGCGTCAGTAAATCCTGAATGGCAAGCGCCTTGCTATAATCGCCCTGCTTGGCCGCATTCATCAAATCAGCGCATTGGCGCGGCGCCACATTCGAGACAACCGAAATACAGCCATGCCCGCCCGCAGCGAAACAGGACAGCGCCGTCATATCCTCGCCCGACAATTGCAGAAAATCAGGGCCCATCGCATGGCGCTGCAAAGACACACGCGCCACATTGCCGGTGGCATCTTTCACACCGACAATATTTTTGAGCTCATAAAGACGCGCCATGGTCTCAACCGACATATCCACCACCGAGCGCGGCGGAATATTGTAAATGATGATTGGAATGCCAATGGCATCATTGATCGCCTTAAAGTGCTGGTACATGCCCTCCTGATTGGGCTTGTTGTAATAGGGCGTGACCACGAGCACAGCATCAGCGCCGGCCTTTTCAGCATGGCGGGCCAGTTCCACCGCTTCATGCGTATTATTTGAGCCCGCACCGGCAATGACGGGCACGCGTCCCCCCGTCTCCTTAATGCAGATCTCGACGACTGTGCGATGCTCCTCATGCGACAGGGTCGGGCTTTCACCGGTTGTCCCTACCGGAACAAGCCCCTGAATGCCTTGCTCGATTTGCCAATTGACGAGCGCCCGAAAGCCAGCCTCATCGACCCCGCCATTTTTGAAGGGGGTCACGATTGCGCTCATCCAACCTTTAAATCGATCCATCTCAGACATTTCGACCTTCCAGAGACTCTCTGCCCGGGGCAGAATTTGACTAGTGATAGACCCTGCGAAGAGTCGAGAAAAGGGCCGCGCGCATCTTTCCCCTATCCTGAGGGTCTGATTAAGGCCTTTTGAGGCCTGATCGGGTATGGTTAGCAAAGAATAAATGGGTTTGCGGCAGGCTGAGCCTATCGATCTTTGCCTTCTGAGGACAAAATGGAATGGACGGCTCAGAATAAGGCCGCGGCCGGTCTAGGGGCCTTGGCCTTTGTGGCCACTTTGGCGGGCCTAAGCCTGACCATCTGGCAGAGCCAGATCCAAAGCCTGAGCAATCCCAAAGCCGCCCTTCGTGCCGAGCAAGCCCAGATCAATGACCCGGCTAGATCCAAGACAAAGCCAAATTTTGGCGCCACGCTGACGGATGATGCGATTGTCTCCTCCATTCCGCCGACAAGCTCAGCTAAAACGCCCCAAACTGCGGCTAAAAATCAGCCTCAAGACAGCTTAGGCACCGCTCAAAAACCCAAGCCCTCCGTGCTCGATCTCTTTGCCGACCTCAACCCAGCCAATTGGATTACGCAATCAGGCTCCCCATCGGCCAATCCCAAGGCTGGCGCACAAAGTCCCCCCGTTGATCCCGACTTTGATCTTGCGCAAGTCAAGGATGCGCTCAAAGCCTATCGCGAAGGCGATACGAGCCGGGGCGACAAGCTGACGCAAACTCTGCCCAGCCCCATGGCAAGAACGGCAGTGCATTGGCTGGTTCTGCGCCTGCCGCCCCGACTCGTCAGCCTGTCACGCGTGATGGATTTCTTGACCGCCCATCCCGACTGGCCCGCCGATCAGATTTTGCGCCGGCGTATAGAAGAAGGACTCTATGCCGACAAAAAACTAGGCAGCCGAGCCAAAGATTATTTGGCCAG
>CAIVAX010000338.1 GCA_903903935.1 uncultured Hyphomicrobiales bacterium
ATAATATTATTTATGATAATAGAGCAACTTAGTAGGATTAAAGAACCTTAACCACCGACTGCTCATCATAGGAGGGGCCAGTCATGTCATACCAATTAAATGCCAGACGCCCGCTCTCCTGAGCTTTCATATAGAAAAGAAAATAAGGATTAGTGGCGACGGCAGGATAAAGCCGGGCTCGAAACAGGCTAGAATCATTAAAACTACATTCAAAGCGGGAGACAATCCGCTTGCGGACCCATTCATCGGTCGGGTCAAGGCGCATCCCCGTCTCCATAGGATGCGAAATCAACGCGCGGACAGGGATAACACTGCCCTTTTGCGCCTCGCTCTGCACATTGACCTTGGTTTGAGGCTTAAAAGCCAGGACATCGTCATTACTGCCCGTGCCAATCTGTGCGCAAGCGCCAAAGCTCACCGAAGCCTGCTGATCGACCCGCAAATGCCGTCCATCGCTCATTTGCGCGACCACTGTTACTTTCTGAGAACGTTCAAGCCGAATCCGTGTGCTGAATTCAGCCTTTCCGCATTCAGGCCGGAACCAGACTGACATAATATGTGGGGTGGGATTGCCATGCGCCATAACATGCAGAACTTTGGGATAGTCTTCTTCCGTCATGGAAGAGACGATCCGCACCGTTAGAGGCACTGAACTGCCCACATCCGAATGTTCGGGCAGATCGATTTCTATGCCAGCCTTGCGATAGGTCACATCACCAAAAAACATGTAAATGGCATCTTCGGCGCTGCGCCAGAGAGGATCAAAGCCCCTGAGGTCGGTGACCTGAGCCAGACTGGGGCGCGGGGCGAGCATAAGGGATGACATGCCTGTCCCCAGACCCGTCAAAAAACGTCGCCGTGCAATCTTGCTAACCCGGGTCATATCCGAAAGCTCCCAATGTGCTTGGCAGACCACATATCCTTCACTCAGATAACCCCTCCGTGCTCCTGCTTCAAGCCTTTTGCCTTAACCTGCCGCCATCCTGGAGCAAGGAGAGCAAGATTGCGGCAGACCAGATGATCCTTTACTGTCCTCAAAAAGGGAGTGCGCTTGGCCAAAACGCGCGGAGCCTCACCCAGCGTTTGGCTGATGGCAAATCAGGATGACCAGATGAACATGACACAGATGAATATGACGAAACAGAACCTCGGACTTCCCATTTTTTTGGCTCTAGGTGCGCTAACTCTGGCCGCTTCAGTTGCGCAAGCCGCCGATATCAGCACACCTGCGGTTTTAGCGGGCTCTTGCTCAACCTGCCACGGACCGGGCGGCCAAAGCCCCGGTACTATGCCAAGCCTGGCTGGGCTTGAGCCCAAATATATCATGACCCGTCTCAAAGAATTTCGTTCTGGCGAGGCGCCAGCCACTTTGATGAACCGGATCGCTAAGGGCTATTCCGATGCTGAGATCGAGGCCCTCGGCCAATATTTCACCAAGACCAAGCCCTGATTGCCCCCATCTCTTTTTTGAACTCAGGTTCATAGGATCTGCCATGACGACATACACACGTCGCGACTTTATCTCCGGCACGGGGGCGGCTTTTGTCGCCTCCCTCGCCAGCTCAAAAGCCTTTGCTGCCGCACGCGGCAAAATCGTGATTATTGGCGGCGGCTTTGGCGGGGTGAATTGCGCCCGCACCTTGCGCGCTCTCGCTCCCGAATTAGACGTCACCTTGATCGAGCCCAATCAAAGCTTCATCACCTGCCCCTTTAGCAATGGCGTGATTGCTGGCCTGAGTGAAATTTCCAGTATCACCTATAATTATGAGGGCGTCAGACGCGCCGGCGTCAATTTGGTTCATGATCGCGTGAGCGCGATTGACGCTGAGAAAAAACAAGTCCGCCTCGCAGGCGGCAATACCCTGCCCTATGATCGTCTGGTGATTTCACCGGGCATCGACATCAAATGGAAAGCCATCGAAGGCTATGATGAGGCCGCTGCCGAAATCTTGCCTCATGCGTGGAAGGCGGGCGCGCAGACCCTGCTGCTGCGCCGTCAGCTCGAAGCTATGCCTGATGGCGGCACTTTTGTGATGACCATTCCCGCCAATCCCTTCCGCTGTCCGCCCGGCCCCTATGAGCGCGCCAGCCTGATTGCGCATTATCTAAAAACCAAAAAGCCGCGCTCCAAAATGATCCTGCTCGATGGCAAGGATGCATTTTCCAAGCAGCCCTTGTTTCTCGAAGGCTGGAAGCAACTCTATGGTGATATGGTGGAATGGATACCATTCGGCAAAGCCGGAAGCCTGCTGCGTGTCGACGCGGCGAACAAAACGGTCTTCACCGAATTTGCCACTCAGAAAGGCGATGTGGTCAATGTCATTCCGCCCCAGCGCGCCAACATGATTGTTGATGCCGCCGGTCTTGCTGGCAAAGGCGATTGGTGCAATGTGAATCCCACCACATTTGAATCTGCGCTCGTGCCCAATATTCATATCATTGGCGATGCGATTGTAGCGGGTGCTATGCCTAAATCTGGTTTCTCTGCTGGC
>CAIVAX010000339.1 GCA_903903935.1 uncultured Hyphomicrobiales bacterium
AGATTAGCTTCACTAATGCCAGTAAAGAAAATAATAGGCGCTGGCATTTGCATCACCGATCCATGCGCCTTGGCGCAGGCCTGCAACATAGCGCGTACCTCTTCTGGATCGCTTTTGGGATCTAAGGACAAAGCAATTTTCACCCGCCCAATGCGATCAGCCCTGACCCAATTTTTGACCACACCTGAAACCAGATTGGAATTGGGCACAATCATCATAGCGCGATCTGCCGTCTCGATTTCAGTTGAGCGCACATTAATGCGCCGAACATGGCCCTGCTCATCGCCGACATAAACAAGATCGCCAACGCGAATGGCCCGCTCCCATAACAAGATGAGGCCAGAGACGAAATTATTGACAATCGATTGCAAGCCAAAGCCGATACCAACCGATAAAGCACCCGCGACAATGGCAATGCGCTCAAAGCTCAAGCCCAGATTGGCAAGGGCCAAAGAGGCGGCAATCATAAAGCCCAAATAGCCAATGCTGGTGCGGATGGAATTACGCAGCCCAATATCGAGCTGTGTGCGCGGCAGAAATTTGACCTCAAGCCAATGCTGCACCACACGCGTAGCGCCAATGGCGCCCGCAAACAACACCATCGCCAAGACAAGCGTGGATAACGAAATCGTCACATCGCCAAGCTGAAAGCCAAAGAAGGCCGCTTTCATCGCGCCCATCATATCATCGGATTCAACGCCCCAAGGCGCCAAAGCCAGAATGAGCACACCCACAAACAGCGCCAGATTGGCAAGCCCGATCACCAGAACCGAAATTTGATCCAAAGATTCTCGCCGCAAACCCAGCGATGAAATCAATCCGCGCCCAATGGGCGCATACGGCTGCAGCGCAATTTCAAATCCATCATTGACAAGAATCTGAATGAGAAAAGCCAAAGTGCCAACAAAGGCCACCCACACCATTTGATCAATCAGAAAGGCGGCAAAGGCAACATAGCCAATGGCCACTGAACCAAGAATAAGCAGGATGCAGATCCAGGCTGCAATACGGATCACGCCATACCAATCACGCTTGGGCGGCGTCACAATCGGGCCTAGACATTCTTCATCAATCACGTCTTCGTTCTGCAACAGACCATAAAGCCCGCTGCTCATTACAGCTGCGACCAGTATAGCCGACAGACCGCGCACCAAAACCGAGACTGGCACAGAGGCAGAAATCACATCATCAAACGCATCAATCATGCGTGTGATGGCAACAATCAGCGCCACCGTAACAGCTATCCATTCGACCCGGCCCGCCAGTCTGTCCCCAATGTCCAAGATACGCCAATTGGGGCGGTCGGGCGCAACAACTCCCCGCACAAAGCCCATGGTTGTTGCCACCAAGGCGACGCCACCCGCCAGAGACGACAGCAAGGGCATTAAGCGCACATTGGACAGATTGAACGTCGACATTAAAGCGAGCAATAATTGCACCGCCGCAATCGGCACAGCGGCAATGATCATGGCCACCCAAAGCGCACTAAAAGCGCGCAGCAAACGAGAAGGCTGCGCCTGATGATCCTCGCGCGACAACACCCGCCGCGCCAAGATTCCAAAACCAATACTTGCTGCCGCAATCACCACCAAGCCAGCCAAAAAGGCCGCCCATTTCCAGCCCTCCAATTGCGCGCGTGACAGCGAGATCCAATCCATCAAAATAGTGCTGGAGGCGACAAATTCGCGCGGCAATTCAGCTAAAGCTGCAATCCATAAATTGGGATTGAGAATGCTGAAGGATTGCGCAAACAAAGCATGACGGAACAAATCGCGCCGACGCGAATTAATACGGTTTTGCGTATCTTCAATATCAACCGCAAGCAGTCGCGCGCGCTTCAAGCGCCCGTCTATCTCGTTAAAGAGCTTTTGCTGATCCTCGCGCTCGCTCGCTACTTCAAGCGCTTCGGCGGGGGCGCCTGCTGCAGGCTTGGGGCCTAATTGATCAAGCCGCGCCTTGGCTGCGGCAAGGCGGGGCGTCAAATCCTCAATGAGGGATTGGCTGACCTGAGTGAGCGGATCCAGCCTCCCGCGCAATTCCCGCAACATGGCATCGCTGAGCGATGTGCGCTTGAGCGTCTGCCCAATCTGATCCAATTCCGCAATCGCACTATCAAGCCGCTGGGGCTGAGGCGGCGCAGCCAAGCTCTGCTCTTGGGACAAGCCCTGAACTTGCGCAAAGCTCACATCGGCCTGACCCAAAGTCACAGCCAGCAGGAAAATGAAAAGACGAAAATATATCAAAGCGGGGCGCATGAGCGATCCTGAGAAAACGAATCAAATCCTATCTTAATCCGAGCAATGGCCCTCTGGCTTGGTCATTTGTGATCTCGGGCATCGCGATAGCCATGCTCCTGCCCGCGAAAATCCCGCAGCCTCACCTCATCAGTCCCATTCGCCTGCGCATGGGTCTGCTCTAGCACCGCTTTGCCATGACCCCCGGGAATGTCGAGCACATAGGTTGGCTGGCACAGACCGGAGATTGTGCCGCGCAAGCCCTGCATGAGCGCCAATCCCTCCTCCAGACTGGTGCGCAAATGCGCCGTGCCCGGGGCAAGATCACCATGATGCAGATAATAAGGCTTGATCCCCGTCTCGACAAAGGCGCGCATCAAATCGCTTAAAGCAAGAAGGGAATCATTGACCCCGCGCAATAAGACGCTTTGACTGACCATAGGCAGGCCCGCCGCAATGATTTTGGCACAGGCCGCCCGCGCCACAGGCGTTAATTCGCGCGCATGATTGGCATGCAGAGCGACAAACAGGGTCTTGCCAGAGGCTTTCAGCGCCTCAATCAACTCATCACTAATGCGCGCCGAATCAACTGTAGGAACGCGCGTGTGAATGCGCACCACTTTGACATGATCGATTTGACCAAGACGCCTCATCACATCTTTCAAACGCCGCGGCGAAAGGGCCAGAGGATCACCGCCCGTCAAGATCACTTCCCAAATCTCTTGATGCGAGGAAATATAATTCAAAGCCTCCGTCACAGCCTCTGCCGACAAAAACGCATTCTCTCCCGGCCCAACCATTTCGCGACGAAAACAAAAGCGGCAATAGATCGGACAGACTTGCAAGAGCTTCAACAAGACCCGATCGGGATAACGATGCACAATGCCCTCAACCGGACTATGCGCCGCATCGCCAATGGGATCAGACAATTCATGCGGCTGCGCCTGCAATTCGCGTTCATCAGGAACAAATTGCCGCGCAATGGGATCTTGCGGATCAGCCGGATTGATGAGCTCTGCCATTTGCGGGGTGATGGCAATGGCATAATGCGCGCCAACTTGCTCAATCGCCGCCAGACGATCAGCACTGATCAATCCGGCCTCCAGCAAATGCGCTGCACTATGCAAAGTCGCTTGGCTCAAAATACCGTCCTCACCACAGGCGTCCAGATCACATCCTCGATTTTGCTCGCTCCTGTTGCCAGCATCATCAGCCTGTCAAATCCCAGCGCAATCCCGCTGGCCGGCGGCATATGAGCAAGAGCCGCAAGAAAATCTTCATCCAGCGGATAGCGCTCGCCATAAATGCGCGCACGCTCCTCCATTTCAAGTTCGAAGCGATGTCTTTGTTCGCTCGCATCAGTCAATTCATGAAAGGCATTGGCAAGCTCAACCCCGCACGCATAGAGCTCAAAGCGCTCCGCCCAGCGCGGATCTTGAGGCGAGCGCTGCGCCAAGGCCGCCTCAGAGGCAGGATAATCACATAAAAAAGTCACCCGCCCCAGCCCCAGCTGCGGCTCCACACGCTCAGACAAAATCTTGCTGAACAGATCCGACCAGCTATCATCCGCTCTCACCCGCACATTGATCTCAGCCGCCTGACGGGCCAGACAGCCGCGATCAGTGCCCTCAGGCGTCAGGCTTAAGGTCAGATCAATCCCGGCATAGCGTGAAAAGGCCTCAGCAACGCTCAATACCTCAGGGGCCAAAAAAGGATCTGCGCTGCGCTCTCGAAACTGCAAAGTCTTGGTCGCACAGGCCTCGGCCGCCAAGGCCAGCAAAGCCATGCAATCGGCCTGCAGCGCACTCAGCCCCTGCCCGACCCGATACCATTCCAGCATGGTGAATTCAGGATGATGCAGGGGGCCCCGCTCGCCATTACGAAAAACGTGAGAAAGCGAAAAAATCTGGCTTTCGCCTGCGCTGAGCAGCTTTTTACAGGCAAATTCGGGCGAAGCATGCAAATAAAGGCGGCGCTCGCCCTCGCCATCCTGCATTTGCGTGGCAAATGCCCCAATATGCGCCTCATTGCCCGGCGAAACCTGCAAGGCCGCCCCCTCGACCTCGATAAACTCCTGACCGGCAAACCAATTCCGGATCGCGATGAGCAGCTTTGCGCGCGCCAGTAGGCGCGGACGGCGATCAGCATGGACATGCCTGTGCCACCAAGGACTAGCTTGTGGACTGGCTTGTAGACTGGCTTGCGGGCTCGTCTTGCGGCTCATCTTGGCAATCGCCTGGGGGCTAGCAGCCAATGTCCCCGACGGGGGGCCGGGCGGGCGGGAGGCTGAACTCATCATTGTTTTACCAATAAGCTGGCGCTTCGCGTGTGAATCGCTATTGTGCGGCCCGATTTCGCTTTACGGGCCCCCTTGGATGCATAGTCCACCAGCGGGCCCCCATCAATCCAATAGGTCGCCTGCGGCCGCATCTGTGAGGAAGTTTCGTGAAAGTCATCGCCAGTTCCATTCGTAAGGGCAATATTCTCGAGCGCGAAGATGGTCAGCTCTATGTCGTGCTCTCTGCCGAAAGCTTCCATCCCGGCAAGGGCACACCCACGACCCAGATTGACATGCGTCGTCTCTCCGATGGCGTGAAGACAACCGATCGCTACAAGACCACCGAACAGGTCGAGCGCGCCTTTGTCGAAGATCGCGACTTCAGCTTCCTCTATAAGGATGATGATGGCTATCACTTCATGAACAGCGAGACCTTTGATCAAGTGCAAGTCTCGGAAGATGTGATCGGCGATCAGGCGGTCTATCTGCAAGAAGGCATGAAAGTCATGCTCAGCATTTTCAATGAGAATGCCGTTGCCATTCAATTGCCCCAGCGCATCACTCTGGAAGTCGTTGAGACCGAGCCGGCAATGAAAGGCCAGACAGCCTCGTCCTCCTTCAAGCCAGCCATCATGTCCAATGGTGCACGTGTGATGGTGCCTCCCCATATTCAGGTTGGCACGCGCATTGTCGTGCAGACTGAAGATGGCAGCTATGTGGAGCGCGCCAAGGATTGAGCCTGCCTCAAGGATTGAGCCTGCTTGAAGGCAGGCTCGGGTCTGCAAATCGCTAAGATCATCACTCACTAGAATGGAAAGTTATTATGGCCAGTTTCAATCTGCTTTTCCTCCCCGGAGATGGCATTGGTCAGGAAGTCATGCAGGAAGTCGAAAAGATTGCCGCATGGACTCAACAAGCAGGCATTGCCAAATTTGAAATCGAGCATGGCCTTGTGGGCGGCGCCGCTTATGATGCCCATGGCAAATCCATCAGCGAGTCAGACATGGCTTTGGCCATGGCCTCCGATGCGGTGATTTTTGGCGCTGTGGGCGGCCCCAAATGGGATTCGGTTCCCTATGATGTGCGCCCCGAGGCTGGCCTGCTGCGTCTGCGCAAAGACCTTGGTCTGTTTGCCAATCTGCGCCCCGCCATTTGTTATCCCGCCCTCGCCGATGCCTCCTCGCTCAAGCGTGAAATTGTCGAAGGCCTCGACATTATGATCGTGCGCGAATTGACGGGCGGTGTTTATTTTGGTGAGCCCAAGCAGATTATCGATCTGGGCAATGGCCAAAAGCGCGGCATTGATACGCAGGTCTATGACACTTACGAAATCGAGCGCATTGGCCGCGTCGCCTTTGAATTGGCCCGCAAGCGCAATAATAAAGTCACCTCATCAGAAAAACGCAATGTGATGAAATC
>CAIVAX010000340.1 GCA_903903935.1 uncultured Hyphomicrobiales bacterium
GGTTTCGCCATCATCCTGAAGTAGATAGAACGCCACAGTATTCGCGTTTAGAAGTGAAAGCGCGCGTTCTCCGATCTTATCAAGCGCCGGTATAACCTCCCGTGTGGTTGCAATTTCATTGGCAATATCCGCAAGCGACATGCGCTCAGGATAGAGCACTTGAACAAGCCGATCACGTTCAGTTGAATAGGAGAAAGCAACACCCGAGCGATCAATGATCGCCACATTGCCTCTGTCCAGTAATAATTTGCTGGGTGCGACAATCTCGGATTCTTCGGCAGCAGGGCGAATCCATAAGCCCTGATTAAGCCCGGCCCGCAACAATTGCACAATCGCTGTGCTCTTCATCGCAGAGAGATTGGCCAGAGTGCGACCATCGGGCCCTTTGATAAGGGTTCGGCCCTGATCAAAGCGAACGGAGGGTTCGGAATTTTCTGGCGCACGTGTGGTCAGAGCAATGAAGGGCCCATTGGTCTGTGCATTCAATCCAGGATCAGCAAAGCGAATCGCCAGCGGCGCTGCGGGCGGAATAAGATTGCTGGCCAGCTCCGTCAAAAAGGACAACTGACTGCGCTGTGTCACAGGTCCCCGCGAGTCGAGAAAGATCGTCGCGCCTTCACGATAGGCGCTCGCGACATCGAAAAAGTCATGCAACACTTCCGAGGCGGGTTCAGTGATAATTTTACTGCTGCCCAGCAATTGCGAGGGATAGCCCACAGATTGCATCGCGCATTCGCCCGATTGACGCTGGCGTTGTACCATGACACGCAGAGAATTATTCATTCCTGCAAGACCGTTGGGAATCGTAAACGCCAAGGGCGCGCGCATATCAGCGCCCGTCGAGACGCTTTGCATCATTGTTTCGTTGAAAAACGCCGTCACCACAGCATTGGTCTGGCCTTCATCAGGCGCAACAGCGACATTGAGATGCAAAGCCGAGAGCTGGCGATGCAAGGGCAAATCCTTAGCGCTGATCGAGACGGACCATTGGGCGCGATCCAAAACATCGCGCGCACCCAAATCTGTTTGCAAACGATCAAACGTCAAAGGCCCATTGGAGCGAATTTGCAGAATATCGCCATCGGTCGAAATGATCGGGCGAACACCAGCGTTGAGCCAATTGGATCCAATCAATCGCGCTGCGCTTTGTGGATCCTGACCCGAGATCAGAATGGCAGGACCATTGCTGAAATTGATCAACGACAGGCTGGAGCTTTGTCCGTCGGGCTTGGCATCATCGCGATACAATGGCGTGCGTGATTGTGCGACGAAATTGGCAAGATCTTGGCCGGACGCAATGACAACCGCGCCTCTGGTCCAAGCTGAAGGACTATCAAAGACATTGCCCGCGGAATTGGCAGCTTGTTGATTGGGCGCCGTTGGAGCGGTATTGGTTGGCGATTTAGCAAAAGGCGATTCTAGACGCGGCGCAAAAGTCATCGCGCTGGGCTGCACCAATCCTGCTGGTCCAACTGGCGTTTGCGCTGCGGGTTGATTGGTCGTTATGGCCGGCGTCTGCGAAGGTGTCGCAGGGCTAGCAGAGCTCGAAGCATTGGCTTGGGGAATCTGGAAGGTCAAATCTGGTCCAGGCAGATTTTCAAATTTGACCTGCCGCCCCATTTCGCGCAATGCGCGCGCCGTATCCAGCGCAGCACCAAATTCAGGTGCGCTGAGTTCACGCGCTGGCAGATAGATCGACACATCGCGCGGCATGAGAGACAAAGCCGAGGCAACCGAATCCACACCATTGCGATCAAAGCTGATCTTCAGATTGGTTTCGGGCAGAATGGTGAGATGATCCCCCGCATAGCGCATATCCACGCAACGGTCTTCTTGCATGGCATGGCCATAGCGAACCGTGACCTTGATAAAGCCATTGGAGACATCGGTGACATTGACGGGAATCTTGATTGAATCGCGTTCCGTTGTCCCATTGAAGGGCTTGAGCAAAAGCGTGCGCTCACCAATCATCACCTCGACCGAACGGCGCGCATCAATGGATGTTGCCGATTCATAAGCCAGAGTGAGCTGGGCATTGAATTTCATCGAGCGCGGAACGGGGAAAAAGAGATCGCGCGTTGCACCAAGGCCAGTCAGGCGAGCGCCTTCCTTAAAGCCGATTTCGGGCAGGCTGATGGTGCGATGGAGGATCGAGCCAGAGACTTGCTCAAGGCCTGATTGTTTCACATCGCTGTCTTGAGCCCAGCCGGGCATGGAGGCGAGATAGGCTGGAGCAGATAAAACCAGCGCGAGTGCCGCGCGACCTAAAGGCAAAGAAAAAGATTTCATGAAAGAACTCAACGCAAACAGGCCCGGACACCGGCGCCCCTCCATGACCTCGTGCAAACGATGAGGATCGATTGCCTTCAGCCGATAGGATCAGATTGCCGCAGGTAGGTTAACTTTGTATTTTTTAAATTTACAATTCTAAGAATCTTCTTCTCAATCTGTTTGAAAATCGGTGCCCAAAGCGACTGGCTCCCAGCGATCCATCTCTTGCGTGAGACGCGCGATTTTTCCACGTATGCGTGTGAGAGCATCGCGCCCTAGGGGCAAGCGCAAAGTCGGCGGAGTCGCATGCAAAGCCGCCATGATCGCCAAAGCCGCCCGTTCTGGATCACCGGGCTGTTTGCCATCAAGCTCGGCAAAGCGTTGCCGCAAAGGCCGCAACAAATCTTCGTAATCAGGAATGTGCAAAGCTTCAAAGCGCTTGGCCATGGCATCGGTACGAAATTGGCCGGGCTCAATAATCAAAACGCGAATGTTCAACGGCGCCACTTCTTCTGCCAAAGCCTCAGAGACTGCTTCTAGGGCATGTTTAGAGGCACAATAATAGCCAAGCCCCGCATTGGCCACGAGGCCGCCGAGAGCTGATATATTGATTATGGTGCCGGCGCGGCGATGACGCATGAAGGGCAGCACAGTGCGCATGAGTTCGAGCGCGCCGAAAAAATTTGTATCAAAAACTTTGCGATAATCGGCAGGGCGCAATTCTTCGATCGCACCGACAGCGACAAATCCTGCATTGTTGACGAGGCAGTCGATCGGACCAAAGCCATATTCGACATCCTCAATGACTTGGACAATCTCTTCCTGATGACAAACATCAAGTTGATAGGCCCGCGCCTGATCCGGAAAGGCCTCAACAAGATCGCTCAAAGCTGCAGGATTGCGCGCACTCAGAGCCACACGATCGCCCGTGCGCAGCACATGGGTGGCCAACACGCGGCCAAAGCCTGTTGAACATCCCGTGATGAACCAGGTTTTTTGTCCCGATGTCATCCTGCGACCTCCCCTCTTCTCCTGTCGCTCCGGCGACTGTGAGGGAATGTGCGACAGCCAGGCCTGCGCCGCAAGCCCCCAAGTGGCGAGATAAATGATCGTTTCATCGTTCAAAGACCTCACTTCAGGGCCTTTTGACTTGCCCAGAGGGGCGACTCATGAAATGAGCACTAAAAATCATTTTATAGATTGATTTGGTTCCATGGCTGCTGTTTTCCTTGATCCACCTATCCGGACTTTAAAAGAGCCGACACGCCGTAGCTTTCTGGCTGGCCTTTTGTTGGCACCGGCAGCCTGTGCAGCCCCTCCCTCAGGCCCAAATGCTGAAATAGTGCCGATGCCCATTTACGCCGCGGCTGGCACCCCCTATGGCCCTATCACAGATGGTCAATACGAGATTGATGCGCTTGATCTGAGCCAAAGATCGATTGACCTCGACCGCCAGGAGGTTGCCTTTAACAAGGGCCATCCACCCGGCACAATTGTGATCAACATCGCTGAGCGGCGGCTCTATCTCACCCAACAGGGTGGAATGGCGCTGCGTTATACTGTAGGCGTGGGGCGTTCGGAGGCGATCAACTTCAAAGGCAATGCCATTATTGGGCGCAAAGCCGAATGGCCACATTGGCGGCCGACTGAAAATATGATTCAGGCCAAGCCCGAATATGCCGCATATCGAAATGGCATGCCGGGGGGATTGGAAAATCCACTGGGAGCGCGCGCGCTTTATCTCTATCGCGATGGGCAGGACACAAATTTCCGCCTGCATGGGACGACGGAACCTGAAACTATTGGTACTCCTGTTTCAAGCGGGTGTATTCGTCTCGTCAATCAGGACATTATTGATCTTTACCAGCGCATCCCTCTGGGCACGCAAGTGGTGGTCTTGCAGAGCTAAGAAATCTTGCAGAGCTAAGAAATCTTGCAGAGCTGATTAGTTTTGCAGAGCCAAATCCCTCACGCCGCAATTGGGCCGCGGCGCAGTGTCTGGCGCGCTGAGACAATGCCCACACGAATGATGGTTTCTCCCTCCGCATCGATGACATGAAGGCGCGAGCCTTGCACATCAATAGAGCTCGCAATGTCAGCCAGCTGATCCCATAGATCAGACTTATCTTTGACCTGACAGGGCAAAGAGTGCAGGAGTTGGCGATCTGGGCCGATGATCTGGACCTGAAATTGCAACACGAGACTTCCAATCAAATGAATGAAACAACTATAAGCAGGTCTCAATGACCTGCATATGACAAATGGCAATCAATTTGGATGGCGCTTCTTTGCCAGACAAATCTTAATTATTCTTTAAACTTGCAGTCTGCTTGACTCTACAGTGATCGACGCAAGCGCCGCGCCAAAGTGCCGATGAGACCTTGGCGAAACATCACCACACAAGCAAGAAAAATAGTCCCTTGCGCGACGATGACCCATTGCCCCAGCACAGAGAGATATTGCAGCATAGCGGCAAAGAGAAAGCCGCCTAAAATAGGGCCCAGAAAAGTGGTCATGCCGCCCATCACCACCATTAAGATCACATCGCCAGACATCGACCAATGCACATCGCTCAAGCTGGCTGTTTGGGTGACGAGAGCTTTCATCGCCCCTGCCAATCCAGCCAGTCCGGCAGATAGGACAAAGGCCAGAGCTTTAAAGCGGGCTGTTTCATAGCCCAAGGATTGCGCGCGCGTCTCATTCTGGCCAATAGCTTGCAAGACATCGCCAAAGGGGGAGTGGATGATCCGCGCAATCAACACATGGCCCAGAAAGAACAGCAGCAGAATGAGATAATATAAGACATAGGTCTGATTGAGATCGAACAGACCAAACAAATGGCCGCGAGAAAAGCCTTGAATTCCATCCTCACCATGGGTGAAGGGCGATTGCAGATAAACAAAATAGAGCATTTGCGCTAAAGCCAATGTCGTCATCGAGAAATAAATGCCCTGACGACGAATGGCGATCAGACCCACACATAGGCCCAGAATGAGCGTGGCGATCAGCGCAAACACCACAGCCCAGTGCGGGGGCACTGCCCAGACTTTGAGGGCATGCGCACAGATATAGCCGCCTGTACCAAAAAACATGGCATGACCAAATGAGGCCAGTCCTGCATGGCCAATCAGCAAATTAAAAGCTGAGGCAAAGAGCGCAAAACATAAGGCCTGCATGATAAAATAGGGGTAGACCCAGCCGAGCAAAGGCACGAGCGCCAGCACAAGAATGAGCCCAGTAAAGAGAATGAATCGCCAGTCTCTTGTTGATGCGATGTGAGGCTTCATGGCTTTGTCCCTCATCACGCCTCCCTCCTGCCAAACAGGCCGTTGGGACGCACAGCAAGCACGAGGGCCATCAGCACAAATAAAATGGTATTTGACGCTTCGGGATAAAAATAGCGCGTGAGGCCCTCAATCACTCCCAGGCTATAGCCCGTGACGATGGAGCCAAGAATCGAGCCCATGCCGCCGATCACAACGACAGCAAACACGACAATCATCAGATCAGCGCCCATGAGCGGGCGCACTTGCAGCATGGGCGCAGCCAATAATCCAGCCAGTGCCGCCAGCCCAACACCCAAGCCATAAGACAAGGTGACGAGGCGCGGCACATTAATTCCAAAAGAGCTCAAGCGTTCGGCATTTTCAGTCGCTGCCCGCAAAAGCGCGCCCAAGCGCGTGCGCTCAACGAGCAGATAAACGCTCGCACACACTGCCAAAGAGACAAGGATCACGAAGCCGCGATAATTGGGCAGCAGCATGAAGCCAAGATTCTGGCCTCCTTGCAGCGCGCTTGGAATGGCATAGGGCAGACCTGCCGAACCAAAGCCAATCTGCATCAGGCCTTGCACGATCAGCGCAAAGCCAAAGGTCGCCAACAGGCCATAGAGATGATCAAGCTCTTGCAGGGGACGCAGCACAATGCGCTGCAAGACCATGCCACCCAAAGCAAGCACGGGCGGCACGATCAGGAGCGATCCCCAATAGCCAATGCCCAAGTGTTCGAGCAAAAGAGGGGCTGCAAAAGCCCCCAGCATAAAGAAAGCGCCATGGGCGAAATTGACAATATTGAGCAAGCCAAAAATCAACGACAGACCCAAGCTCAACAGAGCATAAAAGGAGCCATTGATGAGGCCGATGAGAAGTTGACTGTAAAGCGCTTGCATCTGGCTATAATCCCAAATGCGCGATGAGGCTTGGAAGACGGCCCTCAAAATCTTCTGAGGCACACTCATCCACTATGCGGCCCTGCTCTAAAACGTAGAGGTGATCTGCCAATGGCGCGATCCATTGCAGATTTTGTTCGACCAGAAGCAGGGTGTAACCGCTGCGTTTCAACTGGGCGATAATCTCGCCAATCTGCGCGACTATGAGCGGCGCCAGTCCCTCTGTTGGCTCATCGAGCAACAGAGTACGGGCGCCCGTGCGCAGCATGCGGGCGAGGGCCAGCATTTGTTGCTCGCCGCCCGATAGGCGTGTGCCAGGCGTGTTCAGTCGCTCATGCAAGGCAGGAAACAGCGCAAACAATGCGGCTTCATCTGGCGCATCTGATGCTAAAATAGGTGGCAAGCGCAGATTTTCTGCAACCGTTAAAGAGGCAAAAATGCCCCTGTCCTCGGGCACCCACGCAAGCCCCATACGCGCAATCTGATCAGCCGGTCGCCCGAGCAGATCTACATCGCCCAAGCGTATCTGGCCTGAGCACTTTTTGATCAGCCCCATAATGGATTTGATCAGTGTTGATTTGCCCGCACCATTGCGGCCCAGAATAGCTACCAGCTGTCCTGGCTTTACGCTCAAATCAACGCCGCGCAAGACATGCGACTGCCCATAAAAGGCATGCAGCCCTTGGATCTCCAGACCAGAGGAGGCGCGCGCACGATCAGTCATGGCGCTGCTCGGAAAATTGCGAGGACAGCGAAGGATGGCCCAAATAGGCTTGCTGGACAAGCCGATCTTCTTCCATCTGCGCATAGGTGCCTTGCGCAATGATCGCACCGCGCACCAATACACTCACCTTAGTCGAGAGATCTGCAACGGCTTTGAGATTATGCTCCACCATGAGAATTGTGGAGGTCAGCGCAGCTTTTCTGATGAGAGCAATCAGAACGGCAATATCCTCTGCCCCCAGGCCAGAGGTGGGCTCATCCAACAGAATCAGACGCGGAGAACAGGCCAAGGTCATTGCCAGTTCAAGCGCACGTTTGCGGCCATAGGGCAATTCACCGGCCTGTTGATCGGCCAAAGCCGTGAGGTCAAAATCGCTCAATAAGACTTCAACCTTGGCATCCAAATCAGACAGCACCGAGCGCGAGGGCCAAAAATCAAAAGAAGAACCGCGCCGGGCTTGCACAGCTATGCGAATATTCTGCGCTGTCGTCATCTGCGGAAAGATCGAGGACATTTGAAACGAGCGCACCAGACCCATTCTGGCCATTTTGGCAGGGGATGAGCCGGTGATCTCGCTGCCCTCAAACATAATGCGGCCAGAGGTTGGGCGCAGAAAACCAGTGATCAGATTGAAGAGGGTCGTTTTGCCAGCGCCATTGGGGCCGATCAGGGCATGGATAGCCCCCCGGGTGATCGATAGATCCACCTTACGAACGGCCTGAACTCCACCAAAATCCTTGGAGAGCCCCTGCATTTGCAGAACAAGCTCGTTGTGCACAGCCAGCCCAGTTTGAGTATTTTTTAAGACCTAGCGCAAGCGCAGGACCGCGACAAGGTCGGCTGCTGGGGTATAGCCCGCCAGCCTTGTGTGTTTTTTGTTGTCAGGACGCCCAAGGGGCGTTTATCTGTTCGTCAAAGATCTGCGGCGGGGTCGATGCCATGTGAATTGGCAAGCTTGCCGCTCAATATAACAGGAGGACGACATGCAAGCAGCGGTCAATCGCAAACCCTTGGCCTTAAGCCTGAGCCTGAGCCTGAGCCTGAGCCTGTTCAGCTGCGTGCTGGGTCTCTGCCTTGGTAGTGCACAGGCGCA
>CAIVAX010000341.1 GCA_903903935.1 uncultured Hyphomicrobiales bacterium
ATCCCTGCCCGTGATTCTGTTTGATCGCACCTATTGGAGCAGGCTCATCAACTTCACTATGATGGTTGAAGAAGGCATGATTGCACCAGAGGCCCTCTCACTCTTTCGGTTTGCTGACAATGCGGATGAGGCATGGACGCACTTGCTCGATATGGGGCTGACTGTGCCGCAAACCTAAAGCCTTCTGATATAGCAGGAAGATCATTGCTTCTTTGGCAAGCCCTCGGCTTGAGGACTCGTGGTCTTAAATCCCTCTGCATCGCCATAATCAAGAAAATCACGATAGCGGGCATGCGTGAGGTGAAGTCGCCGCGCATGTTTGATCGGGCACCAATAGGCCTCCGTTAACGAGGCAATCTCCATTGCATAAGCAATCAATCCATTTGCATAAGAGCAGAAAGCACAATTAATTTTTTCAATCAGATTGAGATAGCCCAAATGGGCGCGATCAAAGGCAAAATAATCTCTGCGCTGCAGCTTTGGAATGCCATAGACTGGAAAACAAACCATTTGATAGACAGAGATAAATAAATCCAAGAGCAGCAAAGGCACGATGAGCGCATAAATAAATGGGGCTGTGATCATTATTAAAATGCGCGCTGAACGCAGATAAGCCCAGAGGCTTGATTGCAATTCACGATGACGTCTTAAAATATCTTGCTCAAACTGAACACGCCCATCCACAAAAGTCATTCGCAATTGTGCGGCACGACGCGCCATTATGGCTTCGAGCTCAGCTTCAAGCTCAGCAATCTGAGCGATCAGATGAGTGATGTGCGCTCCAAGACCTGTCTCTTGGTCAGCTTGGCTCATGCGCTCTCCTTTTTCAAATCGACCAATTGCTGCAAAGCGGCTCCCCAGCCAGCTTGAAAACCCATCGCTTCATGGCGGGCCTTGCCCTCTTTGGTCGTATGCATCACGCGGGCACGATAGCTAGTAAGGCCAGTGTCTTGGGCCTCAAAAGTCAAATCACAGACAAAAGCAAAAGCGGGCGCGGGCAATTCTCTGGGTCGAAAATCAGGACCCATAAAATTGGTCCACACAAGGCGGCGGAGGGGCTCCACACACAGCCATATGCCCTCACCACGCGGCATGGTCTGCCCATCTGGGCCCTGCATTGTATTGGCAAAGAGACCCCCTGGGCGCAGATCAATCGCGCATTCGATCACCTTCCAGGGGTGCGGACAAAACCATTGCGGCAGCAGCTTCGGATCCGTCCAGCCTTGAAACAAGACCTGCGGCGATAAAGCTACATCACGCACAAACTCAAGATCATAGTCAGGATCAAAAACGGATGGAACAGAAATCATAATTGCCTCTGCTCAGATTGCATAAACAAGATAATCAGGAAGAATCCTTGTGGTCACATCAACTGCAATTCCTCAGCCTAAATTAAAACAGAGATGCTTTCAATGCAGAGAAAATCAAATGAGATAAAATTTGATCTGTAACAAATTCTCACTCGCCTTATTATGCCAAGAGTGCTCAGTTAAAAAATCAGCAATGAGCAAAGACCCAGCACCTCAACTCTCAATAGCAACACACCACTCTCCATCC
>CAIVAX010000342.1 GCA_903903935.1 uncultured Hyphomicrobiales bacterium
ATCCATGCTAGACCCGATGGCCGGCTGATCCTTGATCCGGGTGAGTTTTATATTCTTGCCTCGCAAGAGCGCGTCCATATCCCCCCCGATCTGGCAGCCGAAATGGTCGCGATTGATCCGGCGATGGGCGAGTTTCGTGTGCATTATGCAGGCTTTTTTGATCCGGGCTTTGGCTATACTGCCTCCGGTGTGCCCGGCAGCAGAGCCGTGCTCGAAGTGCGCAGCCATGAAGTGCCCTTTGTGTTGGAGCACGAGCAAATCATCGGCCGTCTCGTCTTTGAGCCCATGGCCGAAGAGCCAGAGGTGCTCTATGGCCAGACTGCCATTTCCAATTATCAGGGCCAAAATCTGAAATTGTCCAAGCACTTCAAGATGGACTAGGGGGGACTCCCCGCACTTAAAACAAAACCCCACCAAAGGCGGGGTTTTGCAGACGCCGAGGAAGATTTGCGATCACACTCCAAAGCGGCCAGCAAAAGCTGGACTTAAGTGCCGGAAGACCGACTACACAATCAATATAAGTACGAATCCGGAAAACGTCAATTCACAATCCAAGACCGGCACGCACACAGGCCCTAACTCTATTCATCTCTTCCTCGCCCAGCTGACGCGCATCATAAACGCGCTGTCCATCCTGCCGCCTTGAAAACAACAAACTAAGTCGTCGAAAGGAAATTGTCAGAACGAAATCTCCCTTTAACCACATTGTTGGCGAGTCATAGGGTTTTGGTAATGGGGGATTAAATGCAAGCTGCAAATGGTGAGGCAAAACTGGCGCAGGATCTGAGGTGCTCAAAGGAACAATTGAACACAGCGACATTCGTTTAGGAATGGGAGGAGACAGAATAATGGCCGGGCGCCTTTTGACCATCTCAGGGGGAGCAAAACCCTGTGATAAGTCAACCCTAACAATAGTTCCCGGTGGCGGATGGGTTTTTAAAATCAATTTGGCAGTTCCTAATGGAGCAAGACTGCCAGAAGGCCTTCAAAAGTTCAAACCCAACCAAAGGCCAACCCTTTGCTATTGGCAAAATCCGCTCCGCCAGCTAATCATGTGAGCCGAGACGAGATCTCGCGGGCGTAGTTCAATGGTAGAACGGAAGCTTCCCAAGCTTCATACGAGGGTTCGATTCCCTTCGCCCGCTCCAAGCTCGCAACCTCTCATCGAGCCCTCGTTTTCATTCTGATCGCCAGTTGGCCGAGGGCGATCACAAGGCTTTGGTTTTGATTCCCTCTCAATCGCTCCAAGCTTTCTTCCTGATGCATCCGCATACCAGCAAGAACAGCAGAGGCCTCTCTTACAATCTCAGGCCTTATCTCTCGCCTCGGCATCAAGCGCGGCTGTGATGGACTGGGTCACCACATCTTCGAGCCAGCCCAGATCCATAGTTTGATGTGCTTCACATAAAAACCAGGGCTCGCGCGAATCTGGCTCCAGCATCACACCCCGATCAATCAATTCCCAAGCAAAGCGCCGAAACAGATCTGAATTGGTCTTGCGCCAATCGCGATAGCTTTGCGGAATCGTCTCCGTGAAATGAATGCCCAGCATAGAGGGCGGGCCAGCAAAACTATGTACAAGGCCGATGGAGGTGAAGACGCGGCCTAGAAGATCGCGCACCTTCTCCCCCATTTGATGCGCGGTCTCCAAAGCATTCGTGTGGGCCAAAATATCAAGCGTGCGATGCGCCGCGCTCAGCGCCACCAGATTGGCGGTATAAGTGCCGCCATGCACCACGCCGCCTTGATGCGAGCCCACCACGCTCATCACATCCGCGCGCCCGCCAAAGGCCGCCACCGGATAGCCATTGCCCATCGCTTTGGCAAAAGTGGTAAGATCCCCATAAATGCCATACAGGCTTTGCGCGCCGCCGCGTGCGACACGAAAGCCAGTTTTCACTTCATCAATGATCAGCAAAGTGCCGTTCTGCGTGCACAGATCGCGCAGACGCTGCAACCAAGCCTGACTGGCAGAAATACTGCCCGCATTGCCAATGATTGGCTCGAGCAAGACACAGGCAAGCTCATCGCAGCGCCGCTTGAATAAATTTTCCAGCGCCGCAAAATCATTAAGCCCGATGATATCGAGAAGATCGCGCGTCTTTGTCGGTATGCCCGAACCAAAGGGAATAATGCGAGGCTCTTGCACACCGGCAGGATCCCAGCTCTCAATATCGGATTTCCACATCACCTCATCAAACAGGCCGTGGAATCCGCCCTCGACACAGGCAATGCGATCGCGCTTGGTATAACCGCGCGCGGTGCGAATAGCGCCCATGACAGCTTCGGTTCCAGAATTGGCAAAGCGCAATTTCTCGATTTGCGGACACAGAGACTTGATCTGCTTGACCACTTGCGTATCAAGCGGCGTGGCAAAGCCCGATAGAGTGCCGCGCTGTGTGATCTGCTCAATCACCGCCTGATCCACACGCTCATCGCGATAGCCCAGAATGATCGGCCCATAGCCAAGCCGAAAATCAACATAGACCTTGCCATCGCAATCAGTGAGTTCGCAGCCCTTGGCGCTTTGAATAAAGACCGTGCGATTATCGCCCCAATAGCGATAATTCTCCGCCACGCCCTGCGGCATATGCAGATGAGCCTCAGCCATCAATTGCGTTTGCTTGCGCATCATCGCCCCATTCACAATAGCAGGGAACAGCTCTTAAGATTTAGGCAGATCGGCGCGCAGGAACAGGCCAACGCGCTCTTCAAGTACACGAACCACATTCAATTCGGCCGCATCATCACCAAAGCGCGCGCGGGCCTCTTCAAACAGGGCTTGCGCATGTGCGCCCATGGTCAAAGAATAGCCTTGCGAGCGGGCAATATCATTGACCAATCCCAGATCCTTGCAGCACAGCGCTAAAGAGAAACTGGGATCATAATGCCCGGCCAGAATCGAGGGCACATCATGTTCAGCCACCCAGGAATTACCGGCACTGGATTTGATCGCCTCCCAGACAATATGAAGCGGCACGCCCGCTTTGGCACCCAGCATCAGGCCCTCGCCAATCGCCGCCGCGCTGACAAACCATAACAGATTGGTCAAAAGCTTGATCGTCGCGCCATTGCCCGGCTCGCCGACATGGAAAATGCGATTGCCGATCACATCAAATATCGGCCGCACGCGATCAAGAACAGAAGCACGCCCACCAACAAAGATGGCGAGCTCGCCGCGCTGCGCGCCATCAATGGCATTGGTGACCGGTGCCTCGAGAAAATCAATTCCTCGCTCTTCAGCTGTCGCAACCAAGTGTTTGACGAGCGGCACTGAGCTGGTGGATGTGTCAATAATCGCGCCACCATTGCGCATATGCGCAATGACGCCCTCCGCGCCCAGCATCACAGCCTCTACCTGCACGGGGCCCGGCAAAGAGGAGATCACCACATCAGCCTCAGCCGCACCTTGCGCGAGTGAGGTTGCCCAATGCGCGCCCAATTCAATTAGATTATCTGCTTTGCTGCGATCGCGATCAAAGACAAGCAAGGAATAACCCGCCTTGATCAGATTGACCGCCATGGGATTGCCCATATTGCCAACACCGATAAAAAACAGGCGGGGCTTAGCGCTCATCAGATCAGCTCTTGGTAAAGCGAAGGAATTGCTTGGGAGTCTGCGCCTCAGGCTTATAGGTAAAACCATAATCACCCAGCATCGCCAAGGCTTCCGCAAAGGAATAGGTGCGGTAATGAGTGGATTGCGCCATTAAAGTCGTCTCGCCATCGCGCAAATAATAATGCTTCAAAAAGCCATGCGCATCAGGCTCAATCTTTTGGGCATAGATCATGCCATTGGAGATTGGTCTCTCATAATCATGATGCGGGCCCTGCACACCCAGAAGCAATTCGCCCCCTGAACTGAGCAGGCCGGCAAGACGCTCCAGCCCCAGACGATTCAGACCATCATCGCGAATGTGACTGACCAAGAAGGGCTCTTTATCGCCATCAATCACAAAATACCAAACACCGCCGTAAGAGAAGGCCATTTCGAATTGATGGGAGAGCGAGAATTCCGTAATATTGGCGCACAGCAGATTGATATTGGCCTGCGCTTTTAATCTGTCCTGCGCTATGTCCAACATAGCCTGCGTCAAATCCATGCCCGTGACGGACAGATTGGGTTCACGCCGCGCGATCTCTTCAAGGATGAGCCCAGTACCACAGCCAATCTCAAGAACATTGCTATAGGAATGACCATTGAGGAGATGATCAACTATCTTTTGATAGTCATAATAGCCGGAGGTCATGATCAGGTCGTAATAACCCGACATGTTTGTGTAATCACCCATGGGGGAGCTCAGCTCATTAGGCAAGTGTTCGAACGGAAAAGGACGACTCAACTTAGGGTCAACTTACTGTAAGGTCAAGTTAATGGGAATTAATCATGTTCCGCTCATCAGCTTGCAGAGCCCATTTGTTCGCCGCCTATTTGATCTCTCCATAGGTAGTTGAGAGATCACACATCTGTGTCCTGAGCTGATTTGCCCTGCCCGCCACTCAGCATACCACCCAGCAATCCGCCACCCGTATGCGTATCCATGCGAATGCCTTCACCCATCCAAGCCATGGAATTGGTCTGGCTATAGATCACATCGCCCGGCGAGAGCGTGAGCGCCAGAGTCTGCATAATCGTGCCATTGATTTCATAATTCATTGCAGAGCCCCCATGAGAATGAAACTTAAACGCAGACAGGCACCAAACTTATCGAGAAGCTAAAATCCAACCACGCCATTGCTCTTGATTGCGCAAATCAGTTTTGAACCCCGCCTTTGTTAATTTATCTATGAGATCGGATAAGGAATAATCTGTGACAAGATCGAGATGATATAACACCAGCATCATATCGACTTTGCGTAAGGTCTCG